>JACOMV010000173.1:14493-16431 GCA_014324065.1 Hormoscilla sp. SP12CHS1
AATGGCATTTTTGCGGAGAAATTTACCAAAAATGGCTGTCTGGGACGTAGAAATTTTTATAGGTCGCAACTTGAGTTATTTTTAGATTGTCAACTACTGTACCGGAGTTTGTTACTGCAAGATTGCTGTCGGTTATTTCAGAGTGCAGTGCTGATTTGGATCGGGGAGCATTTGTGACTGTAGAAAATGCTCGATACCGACTGCGACAATTGCCAATATGAAGCCGATCGCCCCTTTTGAGCCCTTACACCCTGTAAGACACCGGTAGGTGTACGGCATCAGAAAATTATCGGTTGATTGCAAATTTTCCTGTCGCCGTACACCGGCTGTTTATTCCCGATCGCATCTGAATGAAAGCCAGATCGCATGGGACGGAACCACTATAGGTTTTTGATAATTGACAAGCGATCCAGAAACCCGGTACGCGCTCTAGTTACCGGGTTTCTTAGTCCATTAACCCGATCGCAGTCGCACGCGACCTGGTTCTACAATTACTAGCTTACCTGGGATCTGTTCTACAATCTCTTCTTGTTCTAGAAACATCGATAACAATTCCAAAATTACCGCTGCCGATGCATTTCCCGCTATTGCTAGAACTACTATTCTTGCATACTCTGCGGGAGGATAGTTGCGAATGTCAGCAAAGTCAAAATCTCCTGTGAGAATACTCCACCCACCAGCACGAGCATATTCAGCAATTTGGATGTCTTGCGCTCCTCTTAAGCCAATATCCCGGACATCAATGGCTTCATAGGAGTATTGCCTTAACAAGTTAGCTGTGGAACGAGGCAGATCCTCATCAATCAAAAATCTCACAGTTATCCTCCTACCGCTACCAGAGGAGAAATTTCTTCTTTCTCAATCAATTCCGCTGCATATCTAAGCGCTGCTAGAATATCTTCTTCGGTCACTTCATATTCCATGCAGACTTCCTCTTTTGTCATTCCTGCTGCCAACCCACCTACTATGCGGGTTATGGGAATTCTGGTTCCCCTAATTATTGGCTTGCCTGGGTGGATTTTTGGATCTATTATTATGCGCTGCTCGTTCATCTGCTCTTATCTCCCATAGTTGTTACTGCGTAACTCATCGACTACTCTGACTTGACCAAACGTTCTATCCCTGATATTTCTACTGTACCACTTTTTTGCCCGATCGCCCGCCAGATCGCATCCCCGATCGCATGGGACAGGTGTACTGCCTATTTGACATTTTCATCTCCACCGAAACTTCGAGCGATGCCGTACCGCTACAACCGGTATTCTATTCTACCTGATTTTTGGCCACCGGAACGCCCTCCCGTTCCCGTAGCGGCTGCCCAGCAGCATCGCCCCCTACACCGAGACTCTGTGGTGGCGCGATCGCTTTTATTTGTCGTGCTTTATAATTGCGAGATAAGCTTATCATAATCAGCGTGGGAACCTATCCAAAACCAAATCATGCAGTTTTATTCTTTAAGGCCAACCGCCCTGACTGAATAAATCGGTAGTGTGGGATGAACATGCTTAAATTTCAGACTATTATGATAGGGGTCTTTTTGCTACTGCTGATATGCTTTTTGCGCTGCTTCTTGGATCTCTGGAGGAAGTCGCTCAAAACATTTCCAAAATTTTGATGTTGTTTGAGAAATCATTGGTAATCTAAAATTGTAATGCTTTGGTTTTGCCTTGTTTGAACTCTGCTAATGCAACATCGGCTAGTTGCGCGAGTTGCGGTTGGGAATTGGCAAAGGCTTCACTCCACCGCTTTTCTGATGCAATTTATTCTAAAATTAGGATCGCGATCGCCGGAATGTTCTTCTGGTGGTAGCCCAGACCTGGCCGCGATCGCTTCTTCTAGTAATCTGGTCATTGGTGACTCTGTTAGGGGTCGAGCTGGGAATCACTTCCCAACCCTCCCATTCGGAACCGGACTTGCGACTTTCACCGCATCCGGCTA
>JACOMV010000174.1:0-823 GCA_014324065.1 Hormoscilla sp. SP12CHS1
GACTACTTTTTGTCTAAGGTCCAGAGAGTAACGTCCCATAGCTGAATTGGGTCTGCATTGAGTATAGCTCTAGTTTAGCGCAAAAATGTTCTACTTGTTTCCTGAACAAGCTGTAATTGAGAATTGAGGAGTGAGAATTGAGAATGGTAGATTGATTTATTCACGTTCATTAGCAATTTTTAGTTATTCTTGACATTGTTATACAGAGAGTATAGGATATTTAATCATTAGCTAGATAGACAAAATGAAACAGGAAGTCAAAAAGAAAAAGAAACAGAATAAGTGGCAAAAACTGACATTTTACACGTCATTGCTCCTCTGCGCCACTACTTTCCTGTTGGCGACAGGCGGGCTGTTCTTGTACTCGCGAGAAAAACAGCAAATACTTGCTCTCCTCTCCATACTCGCTAAAGCGCTCGTATTTCGGGATGCGCCGAGGCGAGAAGATCAGCCAAGCAACAAACAGTCCGGGCGGCTTTGGAAATTGATCGAGAAGTGCGTTTGGCTAAAGACACAGCCCTGGCGATCTCCAACGATCTGACTGCGGGCAGATTAAATGACGCCGAGGTATTAAACCGACTCAAAGCCGAACTGGAGAAAAATCCTCAGCTTTTAGATGTGGGCGTTGCCTATGAACCTTTCGCCTACGATCCGAATGTGAGGCTGTATGCACCCTATTATGCCAGATTAAAAAATGAACTGCAATCCCTGGATGTTACCTACTACTACTCTCGCCCTATTTATATGAGTCGCGGCCAGGAGTGAAAAAGGTAAAAAGGCATTATATTTAAGACCATTTTATAAGGGGAGGAAAATGACCTTA
>JACOMV010000174.1:983-3857 GCA_014324065.1 Hormoscilla sp. SP12CHS1
CTGATGGGAACAAATACGTTTAAGAACTGGTTTACTACATGCTGTTATTGTACTAATTAAATAGCGAACAAGCTGTATCACAAATTACTGATTGAAACTAAAAACCCCAGCACAGCACCACCCAAAACCAGCCATGCAGCGTTAACTTGAAAGCGAATGGCCCCAATAGCAGCGGCAATAGCAATCAGGATAGTTGCTATATCAATCAGAGTACCTCGTGCCAACTGAATTGTTACCACTGCCATTAAGGCTACGGCCCCAGCATTGACCGCATCTAAAAATGCTGATGTCCACTTGGATGCCCGCAAGCGTGGAATCAGGGGATTTAAGGCAGCAACAAAGAAAAATGAGGGCAGGAATATTCCCATTGTCGCAACTGCGGCACCAGGTAAACCAGCAATTAGGTAACCGATAAATGTAGATGTGGAAAGTACAGGTCCAGGAGTGAATTGACCGATCGCGATCGCATCCAGCAGCTGCTGCTGAGTCAACCAACCATAGTCTCTGACTAATCCATTTTCCAGAAAAGCCACCAGGACATAGCCACTACCAAATAGAACGCTTCCCACCTTCAGAAAAAATAACCCCAACTGCCACAAGGGTACCTGAGTTGTAGTCCTAGCAGCAACTGATATCGCGGTAATGTCTCCCAGGGCCACACTGCTAGTTAACCCAGCAGCACTGCTAGTTAACCCAGCACCAGCGACTGCCATTGCTGTATTCTGATGATTGTCTCCCCCCGCCAGTCGCAGCCAAATCATACCCAACAGTCCCCCCAATAATAAGGCTACCACCTGGTTCAACCCTAAGAATAGGGAAATAGCTACCCCCAAGGCGATCGAGAGCAATTTCCAGTTTTTAACTGCTTTTTTCCCCAGACGCCACAAAGCACCCAAGATAATTGCTAGCACAGCAGGTTTAATGCCGTAAAGTAAAGGGGCAACTTGGGGCAGACTGCCAAAGGAGACATAGACCCAGGCCAGGATAGCCGTGATGGCAACTGCTGGGAGAACAAAACAGACCCCTGACACCATCAAACCGGGCAAACCACCGTAGAGATAGCCTACATGAATTGCCATTTCAGTTGAATTGGGACCAGGAATGAGGTTGGTGGCACCAATTAAATCCAGGAAATGTTCCCTGGTTAACCACTGGCGTTTTTCGACAACCTCATCCTCCATCATGGCGATGTGGGTGGCGGGGCCACCGAAGCCGATCGCCCCTAGTTTAAGAAATAATTTTGCCAGTTCGCCCAAATGCCCTTGATTTGAGTTTCTCATCATCGTTCGTAGTAAGCACTAAAGTGCTTCCGTTCCGTTCGTAGTAAGCACGAAGCACTGCTTAATGTGCTCTGCGCGGGCGGTTGAGCACTGCGCGGAGCACATTAATCGCACATCGAGGTTTGATAGGTCGTCAGGGCGAAGCCGATCTGTTGCGATCGCATCCAGTCGAAACTAGCGAGAACAGAACAGTTCCGGAGAGTAAATTATTGCTAGTTGCAAATAATTCATGCATCTGACAGAAAATAGTTGCCTGTCCTTATCGTCCATTTAAATTGCATAGGGAGCATCTCACCTTTGTAATCTAGCCCTTGCGCAGCGGAGGGGGCCCGGAGCGTGGGCTTTGTTCTAGTAGCCGGGCCCTTTAGGGTTCGGGCGGCGAAGCAAACATGGGATGCACCCAATTGCATAACAAGAAAAACTGAGAACCAAATTAATTTCGACCCTCCAAACGCAATAATCTTGAAAAAATAATTTTGAACCGCTTAAGATGTACGTGGGAAATGCTCAATTTGAGCATAGCCGCTGAACAGCAAAACTTTCCCTTGAGTTTCTAGGCGATTAATACGCAACTTTACCCCATCCAAATCAAAACGATCGAGGTCTACCATGTCATTCAAAATTTCATCAAGTACCCCTGTCAACTTTTCCGAGATATCCCGGACAGAGTCGGGCACCAATTCTGGCTCAAACTGAGCTTGACTAAAGGTAATGCGACGCCTGCGCTCAACTGCCAGGGTTGAGGTCATCACAATGGGCACAGGTTCACCAGCACCTAGATTACATGTGGCAAATAGCCTAATTTTGTTGTTGGCCAGCAACTCTACCTGCACGTCCTGAAAGGAAACCGGTTTGCCGCCAGAGAATTCGGTCAAAGCTGGTACAGAGAGATTTTCCAGGCGTTTTGTCACCAGTTGGGCCTTGAAGGCATGGTTGATGCCCCCTTCAGAAAGGGAGATCAGGGCAATCGCTTGGGTGGGTTGCAACAGACGAATTTCACCCCTGAGCACAGCGGCCACATCAATAGCAACGGCGTCGGTAGTAAAGGACATTTCCTCAACCGGGAAATCTTTGCGGATGACCAGACCGCGACCAGTCATTTGCAATCCGTCGATTCTGCCTTGCAACAGTTTGCTAGAGGGCTGGCAGCGGATCGAGACATCTACCGACTCACTGCTGCTAAATAAATGGCGGATGCCTTGGCTTGCCACACTTGAGAGTAGCTGCTCTCCCATATCCGTATTGCTGGAAAAAGGAAATATACCAGTGATGCCAGTAAACATAGGGGTGATTGTTGCTAATTGTTTTCTTGACTCCTTTTCAATGTAACAAATTGTAAAGATATCGGCAACTTTAAGCTAACTTATAGTATATATAAGCCTTATCGGACAGGGGTGATCGCCGCTATACCGTCGGTTGAGGGTCGATATCGCCCCCGATCGTCAACCCATCAGGAGCGGATCGGGAGAGGCGATAGCGCCTGTGTAACTAGAGTCCTCCGGCAGCCAAGATATTAATAATAACCTAAGTTGCTACCTATAGAACCTCAAAACCAAAATTAGCCAAAATTGGCCAAACTTGCCTTGTGATTTAC
>JACOMV010000174.1:3878-12607 GCA_014324065.1 Hormoscilla sp. SP12CHS1
AATGGCATTTTTGCGGAGAAATTTACCAAAAATGGCTGTCTGGGACGTAAAAATTTTTATAGGTGGCAACTTGAGTTAAGAATATCTGCAAATTTGCAATTTATCTTTATTCTTAGGGCAATTTGGTAATAATAGAGAATAGAGTTGTAAGTTGGATGCATACCCTCAATCACACCCTAGAACAAAGCCTGATAGAAGCGGACGGTCGCTATCTCAACTCCACCGAACTCTACCCATTAGAGCAGTATATTCGGAGTTACACTACCAGACTGGAGACTTACCAGCAACTGGGTAAGCACAGCGAAAAGCTAGTCATCCAGGCACTGCGGAAATTTGCGCAGGCTTATCCAGAACTGATTCGCCAGCATGGAGGAAGCTGCAAATATGACATGTCTGAAGTGCTGCGCTACATCGCCTTGTCGATTTTGCGAGACGATGAACTGTTCTTTAAGGAACAGATGATGTTATGGTTCGATACAATTATGCGGGCTTACAAAAAAACAAATCATTACACGACGGCGTACCGCTATTTGCAAAAAGCAGTAGACGCGACTCTGCCGCCTGCTTGTATCTGTATGTGGTCTGACGCCCCTGCCTTCTGGAGATGCACCCGCTGAATGCTTAGATTTATGACGCTCCTCTAATCAGGGAAACGGCATTTCCAGAAGACAAGAAGTTATGTGTTTGGAGAATTTGATAGAGGTCAACCGACCTTTCCAATAGACAGGCGTGACAGCTATCAGACAGCACTACCATCTGGGCCTTAGGGAGGCAGATGTTGAGGCGTTGAGCTTCTGTGACAGAAGGAAGGAGTCTGTCTGCACCACTAGCAAGAAGCAGCGTGGGTTGGGTGATGCAACTCAGCTGGGTTTCACTGATATGAAACTCTCCGAGCAAAGACAAACGCCAAATGAAGGTTGTTTGCGGTACAGAGTGGATAGCTGACCACAGGGCGCGGACTTCCCAGTCGGCAACCCGTCCCCAGTCGGCTAAAAAGGGCAGTATCCCCAGTTTAGAGACTCTGTAGAGGGCTGAGGGCAATGCGCGAGAAATTGGCTCTCCTAAACTCATCCAGGGATATAATTTAAAGGATGAGGCGGGATTGATGAGAATCAGTCGCTCTATTAGTCCTTTGGCGTGCATTATCACTTTTTGAGCTAAGCAACCGCCAAAGGATTCGCCACATAGATAAACTGCACGTCCTTGATGTGCAGCGGGGGGGTCCGGGAGCCTGCGCGCCGCACTGCGCACGCTCCGGGCCCCCTCCGCTGCACATCGTGGTTTCAACTCGGCTTCAATTAGGGCAATTACCTGTTTGGCCATAGCATCCCAGTCAGTTAGGTCATCAGGTGGGATGGCCAGACAGCGAATATCAAAGGTTTTCTGTAAGCTAGGTGTTTGTCTGTGCAACAACCTCCCGGTGCCATCCATTCCTGGCAGGAAGACAAACAGGGGATATTCGGGTCTGCGTTGGCAAGGGGTGAGAAAACGAAGACAATTTTTCAGGTTTGGCATTTGGCATTTGTCAGTTGTCAGTTGTCAGTTGTCAATGCAAGAATTTGGAATTTGGAAGCGATCGCCATATCATCATTGACATTACTTTACATTATCTGGCTAGGATTGGGGCGTAATGCAGTTATCCTCCCCCTCCTGAACCACCGGCGAGAGTGGAGGGCAACCAGCGCTGACCTCCACCATAGGGATGAGAACAGGTGTGGCCTGCTTGGGGAGACGGCTCAGAATAATACTGCCTGCTCCCATGGCTGCACGCTACGCTACCAGATCCCGGTCGTCCCTGGGCGAACGGAAAGCTAAAATAATTAAGTATTTATTGGGAAATCTCGCTCAGTTCTAGAGAATAACCAGTAGAATACCGAAATATCAGTTTAAGTCTGAGATTTGACAAGGGACTGTTGAAAAATAGATGAATTATACCGATCGAGAAAAACGGCGATTTGCTGTTACGACGCCTCTTTATTATGTCAATGATTTGCCTCATATCGGTAGTGCCTATACGACGATGGCGGCAGATGTGTGGGCTCGCTACCAGCGGTTGCGGGGCGGCGAGGTGCTGATGATTACGGGGACGGATGAACATGGACAGAAAATTCAGCGCACAGCTCAGTCTAAGGGCCGATCGCCCCAAGAGCATTGCGACCAAATTGTCACTGGCTTTGAGGCCCTTTGGCAGTTGCTGAACATCCAGTACGATCGCTTCAGCCGCACCACAGCCCCTGGCCACGAGGCAATTGTTAAAGAATTCTTGAATTTGGTGTGGTCGAAAGGAGACATTTACTTAGGACGTCAACAAGGCTGGTACTGCGTATCCTGTGAAGAATTCAAAGAAGAACGCGATCGCACCTCAAAGAACCGCTGTCCGATCCACCCGAACGTAAAAACAGAGTGGCGAGACGAACAGAACTACTTTTTCCGACTATCCAAATACGAACAGCAGCTAGAAGCCCTTTACAAAGAACGACCGGATTTTATCCGGCCAGAGAGCCGCCGGAACGAAATGCTTGGTTTTGTCAAGCGGGGACTGCAAGATTTTTCCATCTCGCGGGTGAATCTCGACTGGGGAATCCCCGTGCCAGCAGATTCAGATCATACCATATACGTCTGGTTTGACGCTTTGTTAGGATATGTAACAGCACTCCTGGAGCCAGAGGAACCCCCGACATTAGCCAATGCCTTAGCCAAATGGTGGCCCATTAGCCTGCACTTGATAGGCAAGGATATCTTACGCTTCCATGCAATATACTGGCCAGCAATGCTGATGTCAGCGGGACTGCCAGTACCAGAGCGCGTGTTTGGACATGGCTTTTTAACCAAAGATGGCATGAAAATGGGCAAAAGCTTGGGGAATACAGTAGATCCGAGCGCCCTCGTCAAAGCATATGGAGCTGATGCCGTTCGTTACTACTTTATGAAGGAAATTGAATTTGGCAAAGATGGGGATTTTAAGGAAACCAGGTTTGTCAATATCCTGAATGCGGAATTAGCAAATGACTTGGGCAACTTGCTGAATCGCACCTTGGGCATGGCCAAGAAATACTGCGGCTCCACTGTGCCGCTTGCGGAAATTCCTGAAGACAACCTGTTGCAACAGATAGGTGCAGGATTAGGAGATCGGGTTTGTGCTGCCTACGAAGTGCTAGCATTTAGTAAAGCCTGCGCAGAAATTATGGCTTTGGTACAAGCATGCAATAAGTACATTGACGAGCAGGCCCCTTGGCAGCTGTACAAAGAGGGAAAACAGTCAGCTACCGAACAGGTGCTCTACGCAGTTTTAGAATCGGTGCGATTGGCCGCCTATCTCCTCTCGCCAGTCATTCCCCGTGTCAGCAGTGCTATCTACCAGCAACTGGGTTTTAGCATCAACTTCAATAGGCCGATGTCTCCGAAGAACGCTAAAAACACAACTCCGGAGACATCGACCTTTGATACACATGCCAGCTGGGGAGCATTACTGGCCAACCAGAAGTTAGGCAAAGCTCAACCAGTGTTTGAGCGTTTGGAACTTGTAAACGCTGCTTCTATGTAGTGCTCCTACGATGTCTCGGCCACAGCCGCGCAGTGCTCAACCGCGCGCTGTGTCTCCCCCTCGTTCCCACGGCTCCGCCTGGGAACGTGCAGTGCGGGTAGCGCGCGCAGAGCACATCGAAGGTGTCTCCTGGGTAATGCGCGTCGCGCTCCCAAGAAACACCGACTGACAGGCAAAGCGTCAAAGTCAAATAAATTTAACAAATGAGGAATTTAACAATGTTGGACCATCCGGAAAATCATGACCTGTTCTCAGCAGAACAGGTGTTGTCAAATAGAGGTAGAGTTACCATATTCATCGATGGCTCTAATCTGTTTTATGCAGCTCTGCAATTGGGAATAGAAATTGATTATACCAAGCTACTTTGTCGCTTGACCGCTGGCTCCCGATTGCTGCGCTCTTTCTTTTACACCGGTGTCGATCGCACAAATGAGAAACAGCAGGGTTTCCTGTTGTGGATGCGTCGGAACGGCTATCGCGTGATCGCGAAGGAGCTGGTACAATTACCGGATGGCTCGAAAAAAGCTAATCTGGATGTGGAAATTGCTGTAGACATGATGGCCCTGGTGGGTGCTTACGACACAGCAGTCTTAGTCAGTGGAGATGGGGATCTGGCTTATGCTGTAGATGCGGTCAGTTATCGCGGCGTGCGGGTGGAGGTGGTGAGTCTGCGATCGATGACCAGTGACAGCTTGATTAATGTAGCAGACCGCTACATTGACTTGGAACATGTAAAATATGATATCCAAAAGACGAATTATCGCCGAAATGACTATTCCTGCCGTCCCCTATCTGGCATCGGCTTAATTGAGAAGGTAGAGGACGGACATTGTTAATTGCGAATTGAGAATTGTTAATTGAGAATTTGAGAATTGTTCTGTGCCATTTTCAATTGGCAATTCGCATCGCCAGTGGCCGAACTCTGTAAACCCAGGCAGAGCCTGGGAACGCCATTAGCAAATTACCAATAATGCTGAACTTTTCTAATTGGCAAATTCCGAAGATTGTCATCCCCACCCCCATCCCCACCCGTTCCCAGGCAGAGCCGTGGGAACGAGGAGACACGGGTAGGGCTACAAACACAAAGCCCGCCTATGTACGGCATCTTTTCTCCAACGGGACGCGGACTGTAGCGCTGTCTTTGGTTTTGATGGTGCTGCTGGTAGGTGGTTGTGCAGGTGAAAAGCAGACAGGGAACAAGTTGACTGAGGATGGTTCTGACTCGCAAGAACTGGAAAACAGCTTGATTTTTAATGATGTTACTCTTGAGCAAGTGGATGTTCGGGGGCGTCTTTTGTGGAAAGTGGAGGCCAAAGAGGCTACTTACAGCCGAGATGAGAAAATTGCCATTGTTCATCATCCCAATAGTGAACTTTATCAGGATGGGAAGTTAGCGTTTCAGGTGACGGCGCAGAAAGGAGAAATTCATCAGGATGAGAAAAAAATCTTCCTGAAAGGAGAAATTATAGCTACGGCGGTTGCAGATGGAGCTATATTGCGGGGCAAGGAGTTGGAGTGGAATCCCCAGGAATATATTTTAATTGTCCGCAATAATTTGACTGGTACTCATCCGCAAGTGTCAGCATCCGCTGCTGAGGCCAGAGTTTTTAGCCGCGATCGCCGCATGGAGTTACTCGGCCAGGTGTCCGCGACGACGAAGTCTCCCAAGTTACAGATGCAAACGGAGAAATTGGTCTGGCTGATGCAAGACGAGCAGGTGATAGGAGATCGGCCCATCCAGATCGATCGCTATAAGGGGGAGAAAGTGACAGGTAAAGCAGTTGCCAATGCCTCCTTAGTGGATTTGAAAGCCAATACTCTCACCCTGAAGCAAGATGCTAAACTGACCCTATCAGAACCACCCGTGCATGTGACAAGTGAGTCAATGACCTGGAATTTAGCAACAGAAACGATCGCATCAGACCAATTAGTTAAGATAGATTATCCTCAGCAGCAAGTTACCCTCACAGGTAACAAGGGACAGGTAAACTTACAAAAGCAAATTGCGTCTTTGACTGGTAACGTGCGGGGCATTGGGACGCGCAATCAATCTCAACTGGAGGCAGATAAAATTACCTGGTACATCGCCTCGGAAGAAATGGTAGCGGAAGGGAATGTTAATTATCGTCAGGCCGCTCCACCATTGAACTTAAAGGGTGCTAAAGCTTTCGGGAGACTCCCAGAGCAAAATATTGTGGTTAAAAGCGATGAGAGTGGTGGGAGAGTGGTCACGGAAATTATTCCTTAGGCAATTGTCAATTGCTAATGGTCAATTGCTAATGGCTAACTAACAAACCTAGGCTCGTCGCCTCAGTCTCGTGTCGATGTGTTCTGCGCGCGCTACCCGCACTGCTTAATCGCTGATGTCTCCGGGAGCATCTCAATGCATGGAAAATAGCCCAATTCTCAATTCTTAATTAACAATTGCTCAATTTTCGATGCTCAATTTTCGATTCTCAAGAAGCTTTCACACCGGATGCACCTGCGGAGGCAAAGCCCCCAGCACAGAGGTGCAAAGGCAATCTGCTCTCCTCATGCTTCGGGATGCGCTCCAGACTTGTATCTGGATTAAATCACACCCTCGCTACCAGAATCTTCTTGCCTACGGGGCTATAGCATCCTAAGAAAGTCCGGAGTATTGCTAGGAAAACTTAGTAAGTAGTCCCAGGAATTTTTTGGTGTTAGGAGTCAGGAGAGTTCGCCTGTAAGCATCAGCAGCTTTCTTGATACCCTCAGCCTGAGTGGGATAGGGATGAATAACACTAGAAAGCTTGCTCAAACCCACTTTATTGACAATTGCTGTGCTAACTTCACTAATCATCTCTCCGGCATGGCGTGCTACTATTGTCGCACCCATAATTTGGTCAGAACCCTGTTTGTGATGGATCTTGACAAATCCTTCTTCTTCGCCATCCGCGATCGCCCTGTCCACGCTACTCATGAGAATCTTAATCGTATCGATCTCAATCCCCTGTGTGTGGGCCTCATGCTCGTACAGTCCCACATGGGCTATTTCTGGGTCAGTATAAGTCACCCAAGGCATCACCAGACTGCTGAGTTTGTAGCGTCCGAAACCAAAGGGAGAAAACAGGGTATTCTTGATCGCAATCCGGGCCGCAGCGTCAGCGGCATGGGTGAACTGCCACTTCATGCAGATATCTCCAGCGGCATAAATCTGGGGATTTGCGGTCTGGAGATAATCGTTCACCTTCACCCCCCTTTTATCGTACTTCACCCCGACTGCTTCCAAGTTCAGTCCTTCCACGTTGGGAGCCCGACCTGCACCTACGAGAATATCATCAACTACAATTGAATCTTCCCTGCCATTTTCAGTAAAGTAGATTACCTTGCCTTCACTGGTTCTCTCTACCCGATGCAGCTTGCTGTTGAGTACGAGGCGAATTCCTTCCCGAATAAATTGCTGCTGGATAATTTCCGCTGCATCGGCATCTTCTTTATTCAAGATACGTCCGCCACGATGGAAAAGCACTACCTCAGATCCTAAGCGATGGAAGGCTTGCGCTAACTCGCAGCCGATCGGTCCCCCGCCAATTACCGCCAGGCGATCGGGACGTTCCGTCAGGTTAAAAACCGTCTCGTTAGTGAGAAAACCCGCCTCTTGGATTCCCTCAACCGGGGGGCGCACTGCCCTAGCACCCGTGGCAATCACTGCTTTTTTATACTTGAGTGTTTGACCCGCAACTTCAATCGAGTTGTTACCGACAAAACTCGCCTTTCCTAGAAAGACATCGATCCCCAGGTTATTGAAGCGTTCAACTGAATCGTGATGGCTAATCCCAGCCCGCAGTTTCCGCATCCGCTGCATTACTGCTGGAAAATCTACTTCAATCTTTTCTGGCCGACGAATGCCAAAAGGTTCCGCATCTTGCATATCGGCGACCACGCGAGAGGAACGGATGAGGCATTTGGAGGGGACGCAGCCCACATTTAAGCAATCTCCCCCCATGAGATGTTTCTCAATCAAGGCGACTTTCAAACCCACATCTAATCCTGCTGCACCTGCGGCAACCACTAACCCGGCTGTGCCAGCACCAATTACTACTAGATCGTACAAATCAGCAGGGGTAGGATTAACCCAATCTGGCGGATGAACGTAACCAACCAATTGCTGGTTATATTCATCCATGGGCGGGACCGTAACTATTTGCTCATTTGTCATTGCTTAAAACCCTAAATTAAGATACTTCCTTTTCCAAATCTTGGCGGGCGATCCGAGTCACGTAGACAGTGACCGCAACTGTGGCGATCAAACCGATAATCCGAATTGCCCATTGCACGGCGGGATTGGTGGGTTGTTCCTCTGTCCCGATCGCGGCCAGATCTCCCGCCAATGAACCAATATAAACGTACATGATCGTTCCTGGAAGCATGCCAATGGAGCCGAGGACATAGTCTTTTAGCCCCACCCCCGTTACACCATAGGCGTAGTTTAACAGGTTGAAGGGAAACACCGGAGACAGTCTTGTGAGCAGGACGATTTTGAATCCCTCTCGGCCTACTGCTTCATCAATGGCTTTGAACTTTTCGTTCCCGGCAATTTTCTGGGCCACCCAGTCCCGCGCTAGGTAGCGTCCAACTAGGAAGGCAGCGGTGGCGCCAATGGTTGCCCCGATGAACACGTAGATTGAACCGAAAACCACGCCAAACACGACGCCAGCACCGAGGGTGAGAATTGACCCTGGTAAGAAGGCCACGGTGGCGATAATATAAATGACAATAAAGGCGATCGCCCCCACCGGTCCCAAGCCTTCAATCCATTCTAAGGCGCTGCGCAACCATGCTTGGGGATTGAATCCACCACTGGTGGCGGCCTCCTGAGCTAAGGCTGGGGCCGCTGCTACCAACAGCCCGATCGCCACTATTGGCAGTATTTGCTGCCACTTTCTCCCACGACTTTTCCTTGTTTGAATCATATATCACTCACTTTCTACTTGACTACTGGCTTGCTACCTATACCGCGATCAGCTTCAACTTGCGTTTTTCACGCTGCCGGGCTCTAACGTCCGAAACCCTTGTCATGAATTGGTTTTGGTGACCAAGTTAACTGCCGCAAAAACCGCAAGTCGATCCCTTTCCGAGTATATGTATAATCTAAGATGCCAATGCTCTTCTTATATCGAGATAGTCACAACCAGTATCTCCATCTTTTCGGTAGCTAAGATGA
>JACOMV010000175.1 GCA_014324065.1 Hormoscilla sp. SP12CHS1
GAAATATTCTGTGAGAGGATTGTCCCCACTGATGATTTGCTAGCAGAACATGACGGTCAAAAGATTTACGACCAGATCGGCTTTCAACCAAGGTCAAAAGGGAATTATGTCATTTCGGAATCTTGAGAAGCTGACTTGGTCGGTTGTATTCCATAGCCCAATTATACGAAAATTTTTCTGAAGAGCAAATTGAAAAATCCCTAGAATTTGTGGATATTCGGCAGGATGATTTAGATTTGATCTCAGAAGTGGTGGAGGTGAAAAAGAATTACTTAAAAGACCCGACAGCACCGGTAAAACCCATGAGTGAGGAGGAATTAGAAAAATTGAAGCAAGAAAACCCGGATAACCCCTGGATACAGAATGCAGGGATATTCAAAGACGATCCCCTATTCGATGAGATGCTGGCATATATAGAAGCATACAGACGGTAATTGGATGCAGAAATGCAAGCATATTATGACAGTTTAGATGAGGAGAATGAGGCTATATGAAGCTCTGGATCCTCGATACAGAGCATGTATCGCTCATTCAACGGGAAGAACCATTTGTGACAAAACGCTTAAAGAAGATTAATATCTCAAAAGTTGCTGTCACTGTGATTACAGTAGAAGAGCAAATGCGCGGACGACTCAATAGTATCAGACAAGCTTCCCAGTCTGGCAAGTCGGAGCAAATATTATTTGCTTACGCAAACCTGCGGAAAACGGTAGACTTTTACAGAGACATGAACTTGCTTGACTTCGATGGGGCAGCTTCCACCCGTTACGCTGAATTGAGCCGTCAAAAAATCCGCATTGGCACGCAAGACATACGGATAGCGGCG
This sequence comes from Hormoscilla sp. SP12CHS1, assembly GCA_014324065.1. Taxonomy (GTDB): domain Bacteria; phylum Cyanobacteriota; class Cyanobacteriia; order Cyanobacteriales; family Desertifilaceae; genus Hormoscilla. The sequence continues at coordinate 827 of JACOMV010000175.1, forward strand.
ATCGCGCTTTCCGTAGATGGTATCCTAGTAACTCGCAATTGGCGAGATTTTCAACGAGTGCCCGGTCTGCTTTTAGAAGACTGGACCAGACAGTAATTCTGAGAAACCAGATTTCTGGCCGATCCGAGTCAGGTGTGGGGCGATCGCCCGTACCAGAAGAACGATCGCCGTGCTATCATTCAGAACAAAATCAGGGAATAATCAATATGCCATTTAACAGTTATCTGCTGGATAAAATTAGAGCAGCGAGGCGGGATCGACTAGAACAGGAACGGCAAACATTGCTGGCCCAGGTCAAACAGTGGTTAGATGACAATGGCAGTCAGTATGGCATTCGCCGGGCCTACATCTTTGGCTCCCTCACCAGACCCGATCGCTTTACAGAAACATCCGATGTAGACATAGCCGTCGAACAGATAGATCCAGAGAAATTTTTTACCGCGATCGGTATGCTAGTAACAGCCCTAGGCAGAGAGGTAGACTTGATTAAGCTAGACCAATGTCATTTTGCCCACCGCATCCGCGAAACAGGAAGATTATGGACAAAAATGCCCTGACAATTCTCCAGACTGATATCCAAGGACAGATGGATCTGATAGACAAGATCTTTGCTAAACTAGAGGAACGCGCGATCGGACTAACTCCAGATGAACCGGCGATAATGGAGAGCGTCGCCTATCAAATTCACAATCTTTACAATGCTGTAGAGGACTTGTTGAAAATAGTGGCAGCTCATTTTGAAAATCAAATCACCGATACCGCCCGCTGGCACAGTGTCTTGTTACAACGAATGACTCAAGATATTCCGGGCATTCGCCCCCGGTTATTATCAGAGTCAAGTTATCTAAATCTGAATAACCTGCGGGGTTTCCGACATTTCTTTCGTCATGCTTATGGAGTAAATATAGATTACGAGCAGTTGGCAATGAATTTGGATAAAGCCCGTCTCCTCGATCCCAGTTTAACTCAGGATGTGGAAAACTTCCTGAAACAAGTCACGGAAATTGAGTAAGAAGAGGTAAATCTATGGTAAAATACACATTAAGGGTAAAAAATCAAGGTAGCAATGAGGAATATGAATGGGCGATAGACCTGCAAAAAGATTTGGAAGACCGACCAGAATGGTATTTTACTCAAGGAGAATGTGAGATAATCAGAGGGGAGCTGCAAAGGAAAAGCTCCTGTAGAATAAATGATAGTCAGATGAGGAGAATAGTGGCAACTTGGATCGAAGATATCAAAGAAGGATACCGTCACAGCGAACTGACTCTGGACTTACCGCTTATGAGTGAGGGCGATATGGATAATCTCCAGGAATCGGGAAATCAAGCAATCCCTGGTATAATAGCGCCAGACCTATCGGACGTGGAACCGCAAACAGGTGCCCTGCCCCCATTAAGATTGTCTTAAGGATGCTAAAAAATGCTGAATGTAACTATCGCCCCCCACAGAGAATTTTTGCCGGCTGATAGCCCCGAACAAAAGTTGTTCGTGATGCTGAAGCTGCGAACGACTAAAGAAGCAGCTCGGACGCGCCCATCGACGGCCTTTGCTTTTATAATAGATACTAGCAGTTCGATGGATGAAGTGGTGGTCGGAGAGACGACGCCCACGGGTAGAACCTACGAAGCTGACGGTCAATCATGGCGGGAAGTGACTGGGGGAAAGAGCAAACGAGATATTGCGAGCGCATCTTTGTCGAACCTGCTAGACTCGGATAAGCTGACGGAACGCGATCGCCTGGCCCTGATCCAATTTGATGACAAAGCTTCTACCATCATCGGACTAACAGCAGCAACGGCAGTCCAGAAAACGGCGATCGAACAACTGCGAGAATTTTCCGGGGGTACCCGCATGGGACTGGGAATGCTGCAAGCTTTAACCATGCTATCAGATGAAAACATGACCTGCCGTCGGGCTTTACTATTTACCGACGGTCAAACCTTTGATGAAGACTAATGCCGAGAATTAGCAAGAGAATTTGCCAGCAAAAATATCCCCATTACCGCCCTCGGAGTGGGAGACTTTAACGAAGACCTGCTGAACGATCTCAGCGACGCTACCGGGGGACGCCCCTTACATGTGGTTACGGAAAAAGCTAGCGGTGCCGCTATTGCAATTACCGACCTGCCCGACCAGATCTTAGCAGAATTCTTGCAAGCTCAACAAGAGGCAGGAGAAAACTTGACCAGCAAGGTCGATCGGGAAGTGATGGGCTACATGCAGCAGTGTAATATCGTGCAGATGATTAATAATGCTACCCGCATGGCAGAACAAAATCCCCAGCGGGCCGCAGAACTGATCGAAACAGCCCAACGCATAACTAAACAAATAGGCAATGAGGCGATCGCCTCATCACTGACAGTAGCAAAAGACGAGTTGCGGCGCACGCGAAAAATTTCCGCCGAGACGCGCAAAACGATAAAAATGGGGTCTAAAGACAAAACATTTAAAATGGAAAGTGATATTAATAATGAACTGGAGGAAGAGGAAATTCGTAAAGCATCAGGAACGTAAGTAGTCAGTTGTAAGTGGTCAATTTACGTAGGTTGGGTTGAGGCACGAAACCCAACCCTGTCACTTGAAACTGCCGCTGAACCCAACCTACAGTATGATAACTAATCAGGAGGACATGATATAGCGTTTATCAGATTGATGTGGTACGATATCAGATTAATGAGGTACGATAAATTGTAGACACCATAAGGGTTTCAGCATTATAATATTAGTCGGTTAAAACCGACTTTAGCTATTAGCCGGAGCTTTGAAACGCCGGCGATATAACAACGAAGCTTAGATACCCAAGGAGGAATGTAAATGGCGATTACCTGTCCAGCATGTAACTACGATTGCAACCCAGAGGGAGCCCAATTTTGCGAAGCTTGTGGCCATGAATTATCACAAGGAAACTCACAAGCAAACATATTATATCCGGACAATCCTCCCCCTGAGGAACCAGAACCAGATGCAGGGAATACGATAAATATATATCCGCCAAGTCTACCACCAGTCTATCCAGCACCGACAACTGTGCAGTCAAGTCCAGCACCCACCTATTCAGCACAGACAAATGTATCGTATAATTTTCCTCCGACAGTCATTTCTTCAGGGACAACTGCCAGACTAATTCCCAAACAAGCGGGTTCCCTCGTCCCAGAGATTATATTAGATAGCAGCAGTGCAATTATCGGACGGTTCGATCCAGATACCGGTCCAGTTGAGGTAGACTTAGAGGGATTTTATGGAGATGAAACCGTTTCCCGCAACCACGGCGAAATTTACCTAGAGGGAGGACAATGGCAGATCAAAGACATTGGTTCTATCAATGGAATTTTCATTAAACCTGCCGGTCAGACTCGCTTTGGCCCGAAAATTACCATGCCGTCAACATTAAATCCCGGAGATGAAATTGCCATAGGTAAAGTGCGCTTATTGTTTCAAATCCCGTAAAAAATAACAGGAAGTTATGACATTTACTAAATCATCAACAGGCGAGACAACAGGCGAGACTGTTCTACAGGTCCAGCAGGTTTTAATCATTCAAGAGCAGGTATGCTTCGAGATAGATACCTGGCGAGTAAAGGTGGAATCATATCTGGGACAGTCTGCGGACGTGCATTACTTCCAAGTATACATCCACCCGGAGGAGGCCGAACCAGATGCAGCTCAACTAGGACTCCTGCGTGTAGGATCGATCGGGGGCAGTCTCAGCCGGGAAATGGAGTTGCGGCAGACTCTGGGTGATTACAAAATGATATCAGAGATCCTAGCTTGCAGCACCCAAGATATAGTAACTATATCTTCTGGGCTAGCCCAGCCAGAGTCAAATGGTAGCTTTGAGGAAATTTTAACCCAGGAATCAGAAGATGAATCAGAAGCTTCTGATTATTTAGAGGAAGAATTTTTCGAGCCCTTAGAGATAGTGGGTGAAGCTTCTGCTGCCAAGATTATATTACTGAGTTATCTGCCCGCAGCAGCACAGACATTAGCAGCATGGTTAACCCAGGAACATCCCTTAGAACAGTCTTTATTAGTAGCTAGCCAGGTGTGCCAACTGTTGCGATATGTTTATCAGCAATCCTGGTGTTTGGTGCAAATATATCCCCAATTGGTTCAGATGGGGACACCCGTGCAATTTTTCGATTTGACGGGGGCTTATCCCGTCGGGTCCAAACTGAATTATGGTATCATCGGAGACTACTGCCCTCCGGAAATTAGCTATGGTTATGGGATGCAGGAGCAGACCTGCTCTTATGTAGTAGGTACACTGCTGTATCAATCGATTCACCGCCAGATGCCTAACTGGGATGATGGGGTGCAACCGGAAATTAAACCTATCCCTCGGATCTACCAAATTCTCAGTAATTGCCTTTCTCCTACGATCGCACAGCGATTTCCTCTGTCTCAATTATTGAGTCTGTTGGTGGAAACCAGGCAATTACTGAGTAACCCGCAAGTGCAGTGGCATGTGGCCGGACATTCAACCACGGGACTGCATCGACTCTCTAATCAAGATAGCTATGGGGTACGGGGAGTACGCCAACAGACAAGCGATCGGTCTGATACTGGGATTTTAGCAGTGGTCGCAGATGGCATGGGAGGCATGGAACAAGGAGAGGTAGCTAGTAGGTTAGCTGTCGAAACAGTTATGTCAGCAGCAGTTCCTACCGATCTTAACAGTATAGAGGAACGCGATCGATGGCTAGAATCTCTGGTGCAAAAGGCCAACGAAGTGGTAGCCGATCGCGTGGAAAACGGCGGCACTACCTTGAGTTTAGTATGGGCGATCGGGCGGCAGTTGGCGATCGCCCATGTAGGAGACAGCCGCATCTTCTTGTTAAGAAACGATCGCATCTGTCAGTTAAGCGAAGACCATTCCCTGGCAGCCATGCTGCTAGCGAGTGGCCATATTACTTACGAAGAGAGTCAGGATAATCCCAATCGCAACGTACTCACCAAGTGCCTGGGTTCCAAACGCAGATTGAATGCCGACTGGATCCAAAATTTAAGCCTGTTCGATTCAGATTTCTCAATTTCCCTCCACCATGGCGATATCTTGCTAATCTGTTCGGACGGCGTGTGGGACTTAGTACCGGCAGATGAGTTAGTCGAGATTTTTACCACCCCTCAGTCTTTGCAATCTCATGTGGAGGTAACTATTGAGCGAGTTCTGGCACGAGGAGCCCAGGATAATGCTACTATTGTTGCCTTAAAATGTGATGTAGAAAATTACTGCTGACGGATAGGCGAGACAAGTCCTACGCAATGAAACTGGAGAAGTTATAAAAATGCCGATTAATTGTCCAGTCTGCTTGGCCGAAAATGCCGATACAGCTATCACCTGCGCTGCTTGTGGTTGTCCCTTAACCTCCGTGCAGTCTAATGGCAATGGATACCAACTACCTGCTGGCACCTTACTTCAGGGAGGTAGATATAGGATTTCCAGAACCATCGGTGAGGGAGGCTTTGGCGTAACTTACCAGGGCACTGATACGGTCAAATCAGCTGAAGTGGCCATCAAAGAACTTTGTCCGGATAAATTTCTCAGGCAAGATAATAGCATTATTTGGCCAGCCTCAGTCACGCCCCAAGCGCAACAGGAGCAAATCAACAAATTCAAGACCGAGGCAGAATGTTTACAAAAGTGCATCCATCCCCATATCGTGAGAGTGTATGATTGGTTTGCTGAAAATAATACGGGATACATTGTGATGGCATTTATCCAAGGAAAGCCCCTAACAGAAATCTTAAAATCAGCAGGACCATTACCTGAAGCGCGCGTCAAGCAATATTTCCTGCAAGTGACAGCAGCACTGAAGGTAGTCCATGCTAATAACTTAATCCACAGAGACATTAAACCCGAGAATATTATTATTGACGAGCAAGATCGAGCCATTCTCATTGATTTCGGCACGGCCAGAGAGTTTATCGCCGGCAGGACTAATCAGATGACGGCAATGTTAACTCCCGGATACGCGCCCGTAGAACAATATACATATCAAGCGCGGCGCAGCCCGAGTACAGATTTTTATGCTGTCTGCGCCTCAATGTACCATGCTATAACAGGTCAAGTTCCTCTGGAATCACTAGAGAGAATAGGGTCGGACGATCTCATTACGCCACGAGAAATAGTACCATCAATTCATCCCCAAATAGAGAAAATTATCTTAACGGGAATGAACATGCAGGCGGACGATCGCTTTCAAACTGCCGATGAATTAATCGACGCCCTGCAAGGAAAATTTATCTCTCCCAGTCTCAGAAAAGCACGTTACTCGATCGGGCAAGGTAAACTCAATGAAAGCGCCGAAGCTTATGAAAAATGTCTCGCTAAGGAGCCCGATAATGGAGCAGCAGCTGTAGAATTAGCCTTAGTGTTAATCTATATAGATGACGATCGAGCAGCGGGGGCGGCCCGCCAAGCAATGCAACTAGAACCAAATGATAGTAGGGGTTATGGAGTATGGGGACTTGTTAACTGTCGTCAAGCAAATTGGACCGCCGCAGTGCAACCCTTACAGCAGGCAGCTAGTTTAGCACCCCATGAGTCTTGGATCCAGGGGAATTTGGCTTGGGCTTTGGCCAAAACTGGCAACTGGCAACAGGCTGAAATAGCAGTCGAGCGGGCGTTGCAACTGGAGAATAATGCTACCTTCGCCCTGGGACTAAAAGCTTGGATAGCGGTGCATCAAGGAAAATGGAAAGTCGCCATCCGCGCGGCCCGGCAAGCCATTACCAAGTCCAAGCAAACTAACAGTAATTCTAGTAAAAAACTGCTGGGTTGGGTATATCCCTGTCTGACTATTGCCCTAGAGAAAGCCTTAGTTAACAAGCAAGCTCCCGATCTAGATAGATGCATGCAAGAGTATCAAACTCAAGTACCGGATAATGCTTTTGTCGAGGGATTTATCGGTTGGCAGGCGGCAAGTTTAGGTAAATGGACGGAAGCAGTTTCCAGTTTTCAGCAGGCAATGGGCAAACCCCGATCGCCCGCTTGGGTATACTTGAATTATGGCATTGTTTGCGAACAACTGGACAACTTGCCCGCAGCTATGCAAGCCTATCAGGATTATATCCAGAAATTCGGGGATGATGCCTTGGTGCTATTTCGTAAAGGAACTTTACTCGCCCGCCAGGGCCAATGGGAACAAGCCCGATCGGACCTAGAAACAGCAGTACAATTAAAACCAGACTATGCCGAAGCCTATCATAATTTAGGTTGGGTGCTGTTGCAGCTCAGAAACCCGGATGGCCATGTCTTAAACTTGCGCGAGATCCGTTCAGCTTACCATCGAGCTGCCCAACTCTATGCCCAGCAACAAAAACATGCTTTATCCCAAGCAATTAAACAAGCTTTCCAACTTATTGGCGTTGACCTGTAGGGCGATCGCGCGTAAGATAGATGTACAAGAGTAATCGCGAGGCTGTCAGGTGCTGTGCCGATGGGTGCAGGAGCCCTGGCGAGCTATGCAGGAGAAAATTATGAGGGTTAGGTTGATTTGGGGGCACTGCCAGGTATAATGAATAGTAGACAACGATCTAAATGAACTGCCCGAAGATAACATCACGGTGAAGGTGCTGAAAGCCCTGGATTACGTCGTGCCATGGGACTGGGAGAATAGCCGGTTGTGACAATACCATTACAGCAGTGACTGGCCAAACAGATCCAGGGTTTAACTCCCAAAAAGATTTTCGATCGTTTGGGTGGCTTTATCGATTTGTCCGACGACACTTTAGATGTGGTGGCAGTATTTCTGGACAAGACTACCAATTACTACGAACATACTGGCATTCAATCTGTGGCTCGCAAGTTGATGCTGAAAGGGAGCATGTCAGTTTTGTAGGTAAGAGTTCAATGGCTCTCCTGCATTTTTAGCGATCAATGTATCACCGAATACAAAA
>JACOMV010000176.1 GCA_014324065.1 Hormoscilla sp. SP12CHS1
AACCGGTGTCACCCCTGTACCTAGGGGGAGGGGAATTGAACCCCCATAAAACCAAAGTTATCTGGCTAATGGAACCAGATCCGACTTTCACCATTATTGGTTTACGTCAGAACGAATCGCACGCAATTCGTGAGAGTAACTGTTGTCATTTCTGTCAGGGGGTTGTGGCATTAACAAGTGCCGATAGTCTGCCTTTAATGCCACAGTCCTGACAATACTTCTCTACCTTAACCTAAAATTTCCCGAACGGGATCCGGGATCCGATCGATCGCCTTTAGCTGTCTGAGACCGACCATCGCCTCCTTGGTGCTATAAACACCGATGCGATCGGGAGTCTTAGTATGCCCCGTTATTCTTGGGAAAAATGACAATCCCGATCGTCTTCACGATTATCCACAGATCCATCCAGAAATTTTTGAAATTCACATAGTAAATGTCGATCTGAATTCTCCGGGGATAAGGGATGTCATTGCGCCCTGACACCTGCCATAGCCCAGTAATTCCCGGGCGGATAGTCAGAACCTTGTCGATATGCTTACCGTATTTTGGCAGTTCCTGTACCACTAAAGGTCGCGGACCCACCACACTCATATCTCCCATCAACACATTCCAAAATTGGGGAAATTCGTCCATACTTGTCAGCCGCAAAAATCTGCCAATTTTAGTAATCCTCGGGTCATGTTTGAGTTTAAAATTTTCCTCAAATTCTTGACTGATATGCGGATTGCTTGACAGCATTTCTAATAAAATTTCGTCCGCATTTTTCACCATCGTTCTAAACTTCAGACAGCGAAACTTTTTGTGGTTTTTCCCCACCCGTTCCTGGACATAAAGAATTGAACCCGGGGAACACAGGGCAATCAGCAGACCCAAAAGCAGGTACAGGGGGGAAAAAACAATCAAAACCGACAGTGAAAACAGGACATCGAACAGGCGCTTGAAAAAATCTCCATTGAGACGAGACAGATGTTGCTGTCCGGCTGGAAGCGCTAGCTTGCGGGAGCGGCGCTTCACGGACATCCGCACGGTCTTGTCGGAGATGAGTTGACTTTGGGCAGTCATCTTACTCCTCTATTTCACACCACACACAGTCCTCATCATAAAGCTAGTTACCCCTAATCACCATCGGTTGGCAGGATCCGGGGGTCAGGGGGTAGGGCGGGAGTTCGGATGAGATTGAAAGTCATGATAACAGCGTTCTACAAAAGCAAGGTAGCTTTGTTCAAAGGCTTTGGCGTCAAACTGGGCGGCGTGCGATCGGGCGATTTCCGGATGCAACTTGCCCCTGGACTGCTCGAATATTTTCACGGCCTCCACCAAGGACTCCCCTGTCTGGGCGGCAAAAAATAAACCCGTACCCCCATCCGGGTGTTGCCGCAGATCCCGCACGGTCTCCAGGGCCCCCCCAGCAGCATAGGCAATAACTGGCGTGCCACAGGCTTGTGCTTCCACCAGGACCATGCCAAAGTCCTCACAGGCAGCATAGACGAAAGCTTGAGCATTTGCCATGTGCTTTTCCACCACCCGATCGGGTTGGGCCCCCAGCAACTGCACGTGCGGTTTAGCCAGCTGGCGCAGGCGTCCCAATTCCGGTCCAGTACCGATTACCACCAAGGGGCGTCCCAGCATATTGAAGGCTTGTACAATTATAGATACCTGCTTGTAGCTGACCAGTCGCGAAACGGTGAGATAATAATCTTGTTTTTCTGCCTGAAAAGGAAATCTTTCTATATTAACAGGGGGGTAAATCACCTCCGCCTGACGCCGGTAGCAACGCCAAATTCGTCTGGCTGTATGTTGGGAGTTGGCGATCAAATAATCCACTCGATTAGCGGAGATCGCGTCCCACTGGCGTAGTCGGTGTAGTATATACCGGGTGAGAATCCCTGGAAGTCCCCTACCTGCTGGACTATTATTCAGGTAATCGAAGGTTAAATCCCAAGCATAGCGCATGGGAGTATGGCAGTAGCAGATGTGCAGTTGCTGGGGAAGAGTGATGACCCCCTTGGCAACAGCGTGGGCAGAGGAGAGAATGACATCATACTCCCGTAAGTCTAGCTGTTCGATCGCGATCGGTAAAAGGGGCAAATATTTCTGAACCCCTTGACGGGCCAGGGGAAACTGTTGCAGAAACGTGGTGCCAATTTTACGCTTGAATAGATAGCTGTCAGGATTGGTGGATTCAAAGTCGATCAGGGCATAAAGGTCAGCATCAATATGCTTGAGGATTTCTTTAACGACCAGTTCCGATCCGCCAGTAGCTGCCGGAGTTAACCATTCATGGACGAGAGCATATTTTGGGGATGGCATGGCATATCGCTAATGGTTCATTGTCCTTTTTACCATAGCGATCGCCTTTTTGCCACTATTTTTTCACCCTCTGTTCTAGTTCTCGCCTAATTCCTCTTTTTGGTCGGACTGTTTTGAGGTCTGATAGGCTATAATTTTTTCATAAAGACTATCTGCGGTCTCTTCGCCAAAAAGTCTATCTTTGAGTTGGAGATAGTCTCCCTCACCTAACTTACAAGCTGCCCAAAAACGCATAGTTTTCGATGGTCCTAAATGGGTCAGCAACACTTGAAATCCTTCTTCCAAAATCTGCTGGTCACTCATTACTTTGATTTTCATCATCTTGACATCAAGCTGCATATCTCACAATTTCGACTTCGGCACCTCGAATAATTGCATTTTCGGCTCGTTTCAAGACCTCCTCTGTGACCGACTCACTTAAATAATATTCTCCACAATTTGAGCAAATTTCTCCCGGTACGCCTTTCAAAATTACAATGCACTCTCCCTGTTCTAACGTTACCGTTACCTGTCCGGGTTGGGTTTTTCCGTGTTTGCAAATAACACACTGCATAGTTTTTACCTCCTCTTACTAAAATTATCTGTCCATATTTGGATATCGGGAATATAAGCGGTCACCACATAACCTGTATCATTTTCCTCATCATAGGAAAACACCACATGAATCGGTCTGCCTGCCACAAAATCCCGAATCAAATAACTTGGAAACGGCGTATCATCTGGTTTTTCTTCTATCACATCCCCATAAGCTATTGTTCTTTTTATTTCATCTTTGCTAATGCGACGAAAAAACATTCCTTGGATTGCGTGACTCGAAAAAAATAAATTTTCACACTCCACTATTCACCTCTCAACTTATTATTTAAATTCCGATTTAAGATTCCAGCCGATTACTGCTAAAATTTTACCAATTTATTTTTCCAGTCTAGCACTCTCCTGGCTGCTTTAGCGATTCGCCATTCACAATTCGCAATTCGCCATTAGCTGACTCAGCAGTTCCCTGGTTGCAAGTCCGGTTTTTGTCCAGCTGAATTGACTGGCCCGGGCCAGACTGGCCCTGCTGAGATCCGATCGCACCCCTGCATCTCTGACTACTGTCTCCATGGCAGCGGTAATTTCTCCTACATTATAGGGATCTACTAGGATAGCAGCATCACCAGTAATTTCCGGCAGGGATGATATGTTAGAGGTAATTACCGGGGTCCCGCAGGCCATCGCTTCTAGGACTGGAATGCCAAACCCTTCCCACTTGCTGGGGAATACTAGGCCGATCGCCTGATTCATCAGCACTGGCAGTTTATTATAGGGAACATAGTCGAGGAATTTCACCTTATCTGTCAAGCCCAGTTCTACTACAAGGGCCCTTAATCCTGGAGTATAACGCCGATCGGGCGTACCTGCCAGCCATAGTTCGCAATCTTTCTCCCCTATCGCCGCAAATGCTGCAATTAATCTCTGCATATTTTTGTAAGGTGTACTGCGACCAACATACAGAAAGTAGTTGCCTGTTGGCAAGTCCAAAAACTTAAAGTTATTCAGATCGTATGCTAACGGGATGGGCTTAATTTTGTCAAAGGGTATCTGGTAAAAATCCGTAATATCTTTAGCCGTAGCTTGCGAATTACAAATAATCTGCGCTGCTTGTGCTAATACTTGGGGAACGTAGTAACGAAAGTAAGGCAACAGGGGAGATTTTTTTTCCGGGAAGCGCAGGGGAATTAAGTCATGGACCATGACCGCAAACCTGCAACCGCTACCTAATGGGGCTTCCGGAATCGGAGAAAATAGCAGTTTCCCCTTTAGTTTATGGTATATTCTTCCCAACTGCAACTGCGTCCATTTTAAACGCTTAAAATGCCCGATCGCCCCTTTTTCTGGAGTCAAACCTGTAGGTATTTGATAACAATTATAAGTCTGAATGGGTTCCGAGACCAGCAGCGTCGGAGACAGGGCTTTCAACTCTGGCAGCAAATTCATGGCATAGGTACTTACTCCTGTCGGACGCTTCATTAACACTGAAAGGTTGATAATTAATTCACGATCGTTCATGGTCGGATAAGATAAACTTTTGTAACCCTTGCCACCTCCCTAGGGCAGAGGCCCGATCGCGCGGCCAAAGCAGCAGCACTTTTGCTAGCATATAAACTAGATTGAGCCACAAAGCCAAAACTGTGCCATGCTGCTTGAGGAAATACAATTTACTGTAGGTAGCGTAGCGAAACTTAGCCGTTTTATCTTTGTGAGTGGTGGCCGAAACCAGATGGGTTACCAAAACATCCTGAGTAACAGCAATCTGATATCCTAATTGATAGTATCTTTCGCACAAATCATTATCTTCGTAGTAAAGAAAATAATGGGGGTCAAATTTGGGACAATGGTTGAATCTGGCTAAGTTGAGAATCATACTGCATCCCGAAACCCACCGACAAGGGATAGGTCTCTCCACCCCCATCCTAAAGGGTGGGGCTACGGAAACTAAGCTCGCCTGCGCGGGCTGATTGATAAAATTGGCATGGGAACGGTGTGGCAAGGATCCAATCCAAGGATTAAACCTTCCCTCACTAAACCAGATATTATCCTGGGAATCTCTAATTCTAGTTCCCAAAATTGCTAAATCCAGATTTTGCTGAAAACACTCTATGATGTAAGCAACTGCATCGGGTTCTATGGTAGTATCGGGATTCAGCAACCAGATTAAAGCTTGAGAGTTAGTTTGATAAACATACTTAATTCCTAGGTTACAACCAGCGCCAAATCCTAAGTTAGTTTCCGCCGTAATCAAAATTAAATCTGTTCTGGCAGCAGCTAGCTGAGCGATCGCCCGATCTTCGGGATAATTATTGACAATAATTACCCGTAAATTTTGGTTTTCTGCTGGGTAAATCGAGGTGAGGAGACCTGCGATCAAATCGGTCGAGTAATAATTGACGATTAGCAAATAAATCATCGTTTTCCCTCAATGCTCTGACAAGATTTACCCGGTTATCAATACCGACATTCTCATCTTCTTTACCACCGATCCCCTACAAAGTCAAGATTATTACCTCATCTGCCACATAAAAGCAGATTTTCTCTCGCAATTATGTAGTTTTATTGCGATTTTAGATTGTCTTAAGATTTCGAGCTAGAGTGAAAAGGGTGTGGTCAAAACCCGTTGGTAAGAGGATCGGATCCCCTCTAACCCCCCTTGCGTTCCCAGGCAGAGCCAGGGAACGAGGGGGGACCGCTTTCTAAGGGGGGGTTCTATGCTCCCCTCCCTTTCGGAAGATACTGTGGGGTAATCACTCCGCCCCTTATCAGCCTCAAAAACTGATAGCGCTTGACTTTCCCCCCCTCCCCCCCTCCCATCATACGAGGGAAATTTGACAGTCATCCCCGATCATAAATCTTAGGGCTTTCGGGCGTCGGGGGGCAAGGGTTAAATGGGCTCGCTGTCCGATGACGCTATCAACAATGCGCTGTTCTATTCCCACAATTTGAGCCCCCTGCAAAATCACGCTATGCTCTAAATCACTGTCAATCAACCTGACATTATCCGCTATACTACTATAAGGACCGATAAAGCAATTTTCAATCTGGCAGTTGATCCCGATCGCGACTGGGCCACGAATAGTCGAGTTAACTATTTTAGTTCCCTCAGCAATTTCCACTCTCCCGATCGCTTGACTCCGGTCATCAATTTCACCCCTAACAGCAGCAGTCAAGCGGGTATCGAGAATAATCCGGTTTGCTTCTAGTAGATCGTCTTTTTTGCCGGTATCCAGCCACCAACCATCTATCTGACATGATTCTACTTGCTTTTCCTGATTTATTAATTGTTGAATGGCATCGGTAATTTCTAGTTCACCCCTGGCAGAGGGTTTTATAGAGGCGATCTCCCCATGAATGGCCCTGGAAAAGAAGTAAATACCCACCAATGCTAAATTAGAAGAAGGCACTTTCGGCTTTTCGATTAACTGCAAAACTCGTCCCCGTTCGTCCACCTTCGCAACCCCAAAAGCACTAGGATTAGATACTTGACGCAGGAGAATCAAACTATCCAGACCTTGTTGCTGAAAGGTCTGCAAAAAGGGGTTAAGATCATTTTCAATCAAGTTATCTCCCAGATACATAATAAAAGGAGAATCCCCTAAAAATGGCTGAGCCACCTTAACAGCGTGGGCCAAACCAGCAGGTTCTTCCTGGAGGATATAAGTTATCCGGGCCCCGAAGCGATCGCCCGGTCCGGTTTTCTCCTTGACCTCTGCCCCCGTTTCCGGACTGATGATAATGCCAATATCCGTAATTCCCGTTGCCACTATACCTTCAATACCATACCACAAAATCGGCTTATTCGCAACAGGAACGAGCTGCTTCGCCCCGGTGTAAGTGAGTGGACGCAGGCGCGTTCCTTTTCCTCCTGATAGTATTAATGCTTTCATGCTTTTTTGGGAATTGATAATTGCGATCTGCTAGAGGTTCTGCGGACAGTTTACAGTATTTCACATTCTCTGGGTTACTCGTTATCAGGTTTTGCCTGGTAATGCTATTATACTAGAGGATCTGGGTCTGGTTTACACTAGAATTAAATAGCTTAATAACAGCAAAGCGATTGATTTCGGGCTAAAGCAAACCATTAACTATGACCCGTGCATCCTTGTGGAGGGAGGTGAGGATCGATCGGTCTCAACGGTGAGTTTTTTGTTAAAGATACGCGATCGCCGTAGAGATGGAAGGGTTTGGCTTCTTGAAAGCAGCCTTTGCCTACCCTCAGATTAAGGCGATCGTGATTCGAGGCATTTCCGACTTAATTGATGGGAAAAATGACGATTCCGTAGAACCCGAACGGGAGCGACAGAAAAAAGCTTCCGAGCGTGCCAGTGCTTTTGCTTTCGCGGTGCTGGGGAAGATTGTGGTTGAGGAGACAGGCGCAGATCCTCCCGATCGGGACACGGCTTATGAGAATGTCTCGGGTGGTCGTGAAAACTTAAATTAGCTAGGATAGTTACTCGGCCTCTCGCAATTATGTAGTTTTATTGCGATTTAAGATTGTCTTAAGATTTGGCGTTTCGTTATCCACATCTTATCCTGGGCGTTACCCCAGGCATTTGCTTCTTAGGCCATTCCTCCCCCGGTGCCTTGCGCTTAACATCTAACTTATCCCGAATGAGGGATAGAACACCGGAGGTTACTTGGTTCCGTGGTATCATTTCGCGATGCTTTTAGGCCCCTACATTACCCCAGGAGTTCTCTGAGTACGTTGTTAGCCATTGGTCACGACTAACACTAACTACCATTTCCCTTTTGGGCCAGCGGTTCAGCCTTATTTCGCTAGTTCGGCTTAACGAGGCTTAAATAGGTTCGCTTGTTCTCGCCATGAGCATCTTTCCTAGCGGTGTCCCCGGCTTGGGCTGCCAGGTAGCCTACATTTAAGTCCTTGCTTCACACCACGATGATGTCGCGCAGCAGCATTAAGGACCGGTGTCACCCCCGTACCTGGGGGGAGGGAATTGAACCCTCATGAGTACCACAGTTACCTGGCTGATGATTCCAGGTGAGGCGTTCCATGTTGGACATGTTAGGCCTCAACAAATCGCACGAGCAACTTGCCATTGTTCCACTGAGAGCAGAGGCAAGTTGCTCTGCAATCTTTCATCTTCAAAATGGCTAAACCCCTCGATGAATCCCACAGTAATCATCTGGAGGCGACTATTTTGCGTTCCCTCTAGGATTAACATCAGACCGCCCGGAGCCAACAGCGATCGCAGGTATTGCAGACTGGTGTCGATATTGCGGGCATCATGCAAGACATTGACCGTCTACAAATCCCTGGTGACAAGCATGACGCTGTATTTTGCCGCTGGAAGTTTTGGGAATGCTCGCAGTTTTCAGCAGCAACACCGCATATACTTGTAATTCTTACTCTTCCCAAACAGCAGACCGAATACTTTCGACCACTGCCGAGACATCCAGACCTTTGAGCGCCTGACGTTCTACCTCCGCCGCTACTACTACTCTTTCTTTGCTATCCATATCCACGGAGAAGGCCGCGCTACAAGTAGGTCTTCCGGATGGATGACTCTGTTTTACTGTCTGTTCTATATCCTGGGGATAATAATTCCGTCCCCGGATAATAATCAAATCCTTGAGCCGTCCAGTGACAAACAACTCCCCATCCTGCAAAAATCTCAAATCACCCGTGCGCAAAAACGGTCCAACTTCCCTGTCTGCTAGATAGGCCTTGAATGTTTCTTCTGTCTGCTGGGTTAGGGATTCTGGGTCAACTATTAACTCAAGTTGCTACCTATAAAAATTTCGACCTCTCAGACAGCAATTTTTGGCAAAGATATCCAACATTATGCCAT
>JACOMV010000177.1 GCA_014324065.1 Hormoscilla sp. SP12CHS1
TGATGGGAACAAATACGTTTAAGAACTGGTTTACTAAATGCTGTTATTGTACTAATTAAATAGCGAACAAGCTGTAATATACAGCAAAGATTCCTTGAGCGCCTCATCGTAAACCTCATGGGGATAGTTAAATCTCCCCTGACAGAAAAGCTTATCCGATCTCTGCAGATCGGAAATCACCCGATTTACAGCGAGGCGACGCTTATTGCTCCCACGAGGAAGTCAGAATAACTAACAAGTTCCGAGGAGATCCTATGGAAAAGATTGAAATAGAACTAGAATCACCCACCCTCTGGCGGGCCCGAGGCATGGCAAGAGATAACAATTGTACCTTAGATGAAATAATTGCCAAGGCGATCGAAAAGCTGGCGCAGGAGAACCCTCCTAAAGACCGTATATTAGGAATGTTTGCCGATGACCCGGAATCGGTAGATGAGATGCTTGCAGAAGTGATGAAGGACCGGGCAGCACATCCATTAAATCAAAAATTTGGCTATACTCGCAAGAATTAAGAAACCCGGTTTTTCCAAAAAACCGGGTTTCTGGGGGACTGGAGAATATGGCCGCAGCAAAAGGAAGATCGTATCCCAGAAATCATGTTATCATCAGAATATCCAACAAGTTCCGAGGAGGCCCTATGGAAAAGATTGAAATAGAACTAGAATCACCTACCCTCTGGCGGGCCAGAGGCATGGCAAGAGATAACAATTGTACCTTAGATGAAATAATTGCCAAGGCGATCGAAAAGCTAGCACAGGAGAACCCTCCCAAAGATCATATACTAGGAGGGTCGGCAGATGAACCAGAATTGGTCGATGAAATACTTGCAGATATTATGAGAGACCGGGCAGCACATCCATTAAATCAAAAATTTGGTTGGAGTCAGAACCTTGAAGAACGTAATACTTGACAGGGAAAACATGGATAAAGTAAGGCGATCGCGAAACAGTTTCAGAATTATAATTAGCGATTACCGTACAAATATGCTATAATCAGAGGCAACGGATATTACGGAGGAGACAGCATGGAAAAGATAGAACTAGAACTGGACGAACGAACCCTGGAGAAAGCACAGTGGATGGCAAAGTGGCACGAGTGTAGTTTAGCTGAACTGGTTACCAAGGCTATTGAAAAGTTTGCAGTGACAGAAGCGGAAAATTACCCCTTGCTAGGAGGATGGGAAGATAAAGCAGAATTGGTCGATGAAATACTTGCAGATATTATGAGAGACCGGGCGGCACATCCATTAAATCAAAAGTTTGGCTGGAGTCAGAACCTTGAATAAAGTAATACTTGACATGGATATTTTTTCGGAAAGCCGCAAGCGCAGAAATCAGCAGGTTGTCACTAGGGGAGCGGCTTATCTAGCGGCTTTCAGTTACTACACAATCTCCGTTGTCACAGTCACGAAGATTGTCAAAGGTTGGCAGAAGCTGCAACGAGAAGACCGCATTCAGCAGTTTCTAGCTGAGATTAGTAAGACGGAGATTTTGACACTCGACCATAAAGGCGCTGAATTAGCAGGACACATCTGTGGCGGTCTCGAAAGTATAGGACAACCAATAGGTTTGGCTGATTCCATGATCGCCGCTACTGCCTTACAATATAACTTGACTTTAGTCACTGGCAATTTATCACATTATCAGCGGATTCAGGCGATCGGCTACGAATTGCAGTTGGATAACTGGCGAACCTAACACACTCAATTCATAGGTGGGCGGTGCCCACCCTACTGCTTTCAGCCGTTTCCATACTCTAATTTTCCCAGTGAGATTAAACTCTCCAAATCTTCCACCGCATCGGCCAGATAAATGCTGATAACTGTCCTCACCTCTGCCAAGGTCTCTTCATCAGCGCCTCCCAACATCCGACTAATATCGGCAAGATCTTGCACGCGACTGGCTTGGAGTTTCATAATTACTAGGTAAGGCAAGGCAATAATTGGCAAACCATCTGGACTCCAGAGTGGCTTCTCAATAGCTGCTTCTACCCAAGGTTCTTCTGATTCAATCACATCCAGCTTCGCGCGATCGGGCAATTGCCAGGTCGTACCGCCAATAGACAAATTTCCCAAAAGCTGACTATTAGCTTGCTGTAACTCTCGGTATAGCAGAGGCGCGTCCTCCGCCAAGACGAGGATATCTAAATCCAGGGTTATCCGTTCTGGCATATACAACCGCGTAGCGATGCCGCCGACGACGACAAAAGCCGTTTGCTGAACGATTTGTTTGAGGTTTGTCACGGGATGCTTCCAGGTTCTCGACTCCAGAA
The DNA here is from genome assembly GCA_014324065.1 of Hormoscilla sp. SP12CHS1. GTDB lineage: Bacteria > Cyanobacteriota > Cyanobacteriia > Cyanobacteriales > Desertifilaceae > Hormoscilla. The sequence continues at coordinate 2,272 of JACOMV010000177.1, forward strand.
AGTCCCGGTGACTGCCGCTACCAGGACGGACTCGTTTCCAAGCTAGGGCAATGAATTGCTTTCGCAGGTTCGCAGAAACCATTAGACTGCTATTGCCTGTCTCTGTTCTATTTCCTGTCCTTCAGCATAACCCATCCCTGTCAGCCCCTCGATCGCCCGATCGATCAAATCCACCCCTGCGGTCACAGATTCAATCTTCGCCAAATCACCCCGCAGTGAGCCAGCACCGGGAAAACCCTTAGCATACCAAGTCATGTGCTTGCGGGCTTGGCGAATCCCCCGATCGCCCTTATACTCGTACAAAGCCTGTAAATGTTCCCGAGCGCATAGCAACCGTTCTACAGCAGTCGGCGGTGGCAACTGCTTGCCAGTCTTCAAGAAATAGTCAATTTCTCCCACCAGAAACGGATAACCCAGAGTGCCTCGCGAACACATCAGGCCATCAGCACCCGTTTCTTCCAAACACCGCACCGCCGCATCCACCGAAAAAATATCCCCATTGCCGATCACCGGAATCGACAGAATTTCCTTCACCCTGCCAATCCATTCCCATCTAGCCGGTCCATTATAGCCTTGAGCGCGAGTCCGACCGTGCAGCGTCAGCATTTGCGCCCCCGCATCTTCCATCCGGCGGGCAAATTCCAGAATATTAATTTCCTGATTCGACCACCCGATCCGGGTTTTCACCGTCACGGGCACCTCTACCGCCTGGGACACCTCCCGGACGATCGCCTCTGCCACATCCGGTTGCCGCAACAGGGACGAACCCCCACCATTTTTGGTAATCTTATTCACCGGGCAACCCATATTAATATCTACCGTATCGGCCCCTTCCGCCACCGCCTTTTGTGCAGCTTCGGCCAAGAAATCCGGACGACAGTCAAACAACTGGATACTAATCGGGAGTTCCTGCGGGTCTACCTCCATAATCTTCGGCAACTGCTTGACATAATGCAACCCCGTGGCATTCACCATTTCCGTGTACATCATCGAATCTGGCGAATAACGGCGCACCAGGCGACGGAACACCAAGTCAGTCACCCCCGATAGAGGGGATTGCAGAACGCGGCTGTTGACCTCCACCGAGCCAATTTTCAGAGGAGTTGAGAGTCGCGATTGTAGTTCTGGAGACAAATATACCATAAACCCATACAGAGCGTCAAAACTAAGCTTATTTCATCTTAAACCAACATCTTGCCCTGGGTTCCCATCCCCAGACGGCAAACACCACCACCCGGATACGGTTGGCACCCTAGTCTGAAACCGTTTTGTCCCATACAATGTTGCTAATTGTTAATTGCTAATGGCTAATTGCTAATAGCTAATCTCGGGCTGAATTAATAATCCCAGACGGCAAACACCAATAGCAGAATACGGTTGACACCAATGTCCGATAGAGTGTTTTTAAACATAAGATGTAATTGTCGATCGCGAATTGTAAATTGGCTAGGGCTAATATAGTGCGTACTATGTGCAAATTATGGGAAGTGGTGACACATACTTTTAACACTATAATTTGTCATTGCGAGGGGAGTCTAAATCGACATATTAATGAGCCCCGTAAAGATACCCCGAAGCAATCTCACCGCCTGATAATAGTTTCAACACCACCTCAGTTGCATAACTCTTGCAAGACTTGCTACAGGGATAGCGGGCTGAATTACCAACCCCAGACGGCAAACACTAATAGCAGAATACGGTGCCAACCAATGTTAGCTCTAGTTTTGTGACATAAGATGTAAATGAAGATTGTAAATTGTGAATTGCTAATAGTTGGATGGCGGGCTGAATTACAGGGTGCATCTCACTTTTGTAATGTAGCCCGCGCAGGCGTGCTTTGTTCGTGTAGCCGGGCCCTTTAGGGTTCGGGCGGCGAGGCAAATATGGGATGCACCCGAATTACAAGCCCAGACGGCAAACACCAATAGCAGAATACGGTTGGCCCCAATGCAAGAGATTCGTTTTAGATATAGGATGTAATTGTTGTCAAAGCAAATAATCGCTTTCCATCGAATATAGAGAAAGAAGCTGACGAATGATAACGGACGAATAAAAATAAGGAGAAGCCCTAATGAGCACGTTAATTATATCGGCACCTCAGCAAAAAAAAGAATTGTTACGGCATCAGCTAAATCAGCTATTGAACGATGTAGGCACAAACCAGAAAGCAGCGGATATGACTTGGACTCTAGCAATGGAAATGCAAACTACTTCTACCGCAGTTATCTTGCGCCTCGAACTGCCGGGAGTAGCAGGCAAAGATCTGGACCTGCAGGTGACCCGGGAAGCAGTTTTGATTGCAGGCGATCTCCCCACTAACGTAAATCAAGGAAGATGGCGGTCAGAAATCCGCGACGGCAAATTCCGTCGCCTCATCCCCCTGCCCGTAGCAGTAGAAAACATGCAGGTGGAGACAGAACTTAACAATGGGATTCTCACCCTGACCTTACCAAAATTAACAGCGGTACGTCCAGAGGTAGTGAAAGTCAAGGTATCCTCAGATGACAGCACTCGGGAAACAGAAGTAGCCCCAACTGCTGTCACAGAACCAGATGAGTTAAAAACAGACCTTTGGGCAGCCTAGTATACAGGACAGCAAAGGGGGTATATGTCAACCGTCCCAGCTCAGGTTCGGGAAACCCCCCTTATTAGGAAACCGACTAGCGCACAGTATAGATATAACGAGGGCTGTGCAGACCGGAACAGACAACTTACTCATGGCTTGGCCAATAGCCAGAAGACCCTAGTAATTAGAATCAGGAGAGAATTATGGCAAAAGTAGTTGGAATTGACTTAGGTACGACAAACTCCTGCGTCGCCGTCATGGAAGGTGGTACGCCTACGGTGATCGCTAATTCCGAAGGTTTTCGGACCACCCCTTCCGTGGTCGCCTATGCCAAAAATGGCGATCGCCTGGTAGGGCAGATAGCCAAGCGGCAGGCAGTGATGAACCCGGAAAACACATTTTATTCGGTCAAGCGCTTCATCGGACGCAAGCACACGGAAGTTACCAACGAATCCACCGAAGTATCCTACAAGGTGCTGGGGAATAGCAAAGGCAACGTCAAGCTGGACTGTCCCACAGCAGGCAAGCAATTCGCCCCGGAAGAAATTTCGGCTCAAGTCCTACGTAAACTGATAGACGATGCTAGCAAGTACCTGGGGGAAACCGTCACCCAAGCAGTAATCACCGTTCCCGCATACTTCAACGACTCCCAGCGTCAAGCCACCAAAGACGCAGGCAAGATCGCCGGGGTAGAAGTGTTGCGGATAATTAACGAACCCACCGCCGCAGCCCTAGCATACGGCTTAGATAAAAAGAGTAATGAAACCATCCTGGTGTTTGACTTGGGTGGCGGTACCTTCGACGTGTCGATTCTGGAAGTGGGCGACGGAGTGTTTGAAGTGTTGGCTACTTCTGGAGATACTCACCTGGGCGGTGACGACTTCGACAAGAAAATTGTCGATCACATGGCTGAAGAATTCAACAAAGTCGAAGGGATTGACTTGCGCAAAGACAAGCAAGCCTTGCAACGCTTGACAGAAGCTGCTGAAAAAGCCAAGATAGAACTCTCTAGCGTCACCCAAGCAGAAATCAACCTGCCCTTCATCACGGCCACCCAAGATGGACCCAAGCACCTGGATCTGACCTTAACTCGCGCCAAGTTTGAAGAAATCTGTTCTGACTTGATCGATCGCTGCCGCATCCCGGTAGAAAATGCCGTGCGCGACGCCAAGTTAGACAAGTCTGCAATCAATGAAGTGGTGCTGGTGGGCGGTTCTACCCGAATTCCCGCCGTGCAAGAAGTGGTCAAGAAGGTTCTGGGTAAAGACCCCAACCAATCAGTTAACCCCGATGAAGTAGTTGCTGTGGGTGCGGCCATTCAAGGGGGTGTCCTGGCGGGTGAAGTGAAAGATATCCTGCTATTGGATGTCACCCCCTTGTCTCTGGGCGTGGAAACCTTGGGTGGCGTGATGACCAAGATCATCCCTCGCAACACGACTATTCCTACCAAGAAGTCGGAAGTATTCTCTACTGCTGTGGACGGGCAGACGAATGTGGAAATCCACGTTCTGCAAGGGGAACGGGAAATGTCCTCTGACAACAAGAGTCTGGGTACTTTCCGCTTAGATGGAATTCCCGCTGCACCCAGAGGCGTGCCTCAAATCGAAGTTACCTTTGATATCGATGCTAATGGGATTCTGAATGTAACGGCCAAGGATAAAGGTACGGGTAAGGAACAATCCATCAGCATCACGGGTGCTTCAACTCTGGATGACAAGGAAGTCGATCGCATGGTGAAGGAAGCGGAAGCAAATGCCGACGCTGATAAGGAACGCCGCGAGAAGATCGATCGCAAGAACCAGGCAGATACTCTCGCTTACCAGGCAGAGAAGCAAGTCAACGAGTTGGGAGACAAGGTGCCTGCGGAAGATAAGGCTAAGATAGAAGAGTTGGTGAAAAACATGCGGGAGGCGATCGGGAAGGAAGATGACGAGCAAATTCAGAAGCTAACACCCGAGTTGCAGCAAACCCTCTATGGTATCAGCAGCAAGATATATCAAGAGGCGGGCGGCGATGCAACTGGTGTGGGAGGTCCTACCGGTAATGGCGCCACGGGTGCAGATGCTGCATCGGGTGATGCCTCTAGCGGTGCCAATGCAGATGTGATTGATGCTGAGTTCTCTGAGACTAAGTCGCAATAGTGTGAGAGAGCGCAACGACAATTTAGGTAAATAATTTCTAGGGCTGATAACATAGATTATCAGCTCTTTTTTTATCTGGAACGTCGGGCGATCGCCTCTAAGTACATAGGCAAAATTATTTTTATATGAACTCCTCACATAACGACGTAGAGTAAATATAAAAATAATTTTGCACAATTACTTACCATTGCGATTTTTCGCGCAGGACACGCAGCCCTGTGGGGGGGGCACAAACCAAAATTGCAGGAATCGCCACCAGGATCCCCCCCGTTAGCGTAGCGGCCCGATGCCAGGAGGGCTAGCAATCCCCGCCCAATACTTCAAGGTTTTGCACCCATGCAGACAATGCCGAAGTTCCGTATTTCAAGCAATGAGCGCATGCTGTTGGGATATCAAGGGTCACATATGTTAAATTTCGCTACACATAAAGTACCGAAAGTCCCGCATGTCGAGAGTTTCCCAAATCTCAAATCTCAAATCTCAAATTGTCTTAACCGAGAGGTATTGACGAGGAGGTATACTGTAGGTCAAGGAACAGGGTTTCTACCTTAGACTCGATGTGCCTAGGAATTGATGATACTTGATATCAGGCCGATCGCCCGTCAACACTTTTGAACGAGTCAAGCTAGAGGTGAACATGGAATTAATAGCTGTGGGATTAATATTTGTCTTAGGTTTTATGAGTTTGCTAGCTGCATTTCTTCCCCCTCAAATTTGGGTAAAGCTGCCAATCATAGGAATGTTCTGTGGCATAATATTTTACGGAGTGACATCCGGAATTGCCTATCAATTCAGCGATCAGAATATCTGGGCAGCAACTTTACCAATTATCGGAGTAGCTACCTGCTATGCTACTATTGTGGTGATCGATAGATTCAGCAATGATTTGGTTTTAGGGTATTGTTATGGTTTAGCATCTCCTTTTATTATATCAGTTGTGATTACTACAATCATGAAAACAAATGAGTGGACGGAAGGTTTTTTATGGCTAAGCACTATTATTGTTATGACATTTTTGCTGATCCGATGGACGAAAATGAAAGAAAAAATGATAGACGATAAATTCAAACATTACCAAATATTTTTATCAATGATCAGCGTTTGTTTAGTAGGAGTAGCTACGGGAATTGCAGTCATGTATATTTATTTCTTATCAACCGGAAGTGACAGCTGATCGACTTCAAGGAACTGTAAGTAGTAGCGATCGGGATATTATGGCAAATAAAATTAGGGATCTCCTGGGTTTATAGCATTTCTCAAAGCCCGTGCGATATAATGTATTCTAATATACCCTATATTAAGTCCGATGTAATCATTACGCAATACACTTTGTCGTGCGGAATGTCGGATGTTGCACAACTACGGGATGATAGGGGTTGTTAATTGTTAATTGTTGACGGTTAATTGAAATAGTTAGAAGTAGTCATAGATAGATGTATGAACTATTTTCAATTTTCAATTTTCAACCATTGGCTAGGGCGTGTCATCAGTTAGAAAAAAGATGCTCTAGTAGTTAGCAAAAAAGAGGTGAAAGATGCACCGATACGCACTTCGCGATGACCAGTGGGAACGGATGAAAGACTTGCTCCCTAGACGTGAGGGGCATGTGGGCGGTACAGCGAAGAATAATCGACTCTTTGTGGAGGCGGTGCTTTATCGCTATCGAGCTGG
>JACOMV010000178.1 GCA_014324065.1 Hormoscilla sp. SP12CHS1
TGCCATTATCTGAACTTCTTCTTCCTATTGTAACTCATTTTTCTTGTTTTGGGGTAGATTTTCTTGAAGTTTTAGTAAGCATAAATACTCAAGCATGCAATTGTATGCTACATTATGTAATCACCGCAGAGCCGCTAATATTACATTTATACGACAATTTGTCGTGCGGAATGTGGGTTAAAAGGGCCGCTGCTGAGGTGGTTGGCTGGGGTCGAACTAGGAGTCGCCTCCCAATCCTCCCTTTCGGAACCGGACTTGCGACTTTCACCGCAGGAGGCTACTGGTTGATGAGCCGTTGTCACCGGCAGCCTTTGATTGGATTACTCCTTTCTGGCCTTATCTCATGAAATTTCACTCCTTTTTCTGGTGACCATGTCCATTATTCACTCGAGTGGTTTGGAACGGGAAAGCTGCTTAACCCTCGTTGTCCCTCTTTCTTTATGTAAACCCTATGTCCGGCTTGGCCGGGGGAGGGTGCGTTAGCTTTTACCTTGTGAGAACTATCGGTCTCCTCATAAACACCCTCTGGAGGGCACTGTATTAGAGTTACTTTCTCCCAAAACTTCTCACCATATCCGTCCTACGTCAGCATATCCCTGGCATTACCCCGGGCCTTGGCTTCTTAGAACATCCCTCCCTCACTCAATGGCTTGCGCTTATCATCTAACTGGTCCCCATCCCATCCCAACCCTCCTGGGGACAGCTCATTGAAGGTTACTTTGTACCGTGGTATCATTCTTGATGCTTTTAGGTACTCACTATCCCCCGGGAGTTCTCTGGGTACATTGTTAGCCATAACGAAAAACTAACACTAACTACCATTTCCCTTTTGGGCCAGTGTTTCAGCCTTATTACGCTGGATTTATGTAACGAGGGTTACGTGAGTTCGCTTGTTCTAACCATGAGCATCGTCCTCGCGGTGTTGCCGGTTTTAGGCTACCAGATCTCCTACATTTGAGTCCTTGCTTCACACCACGGTGATGTCACTCCGCAGCATTAAGGACCGGTGTCACTCCCGCACCTGGGAGGAGGGGACTTTAACCCCCATGTCTACCACAGTTATTGGCTAATGAGGCCAACCAGGATTTCGCTGGTTTACAGCTTATACCTGAACAAATCGCACCCGATAAACATAATTGAACTATTGCGTTTATGACAAGAGCCGATCGCAGGAGAAATGCTTTTGGCAACTACCGGGACTTTGAGATTTTCTCAGGCAAAAAACGGCTTCTTAGCTTACGGGGTGTGGGTTTTACATCGAAGGGGTGAATCGGCAGCAAACCCGCTCGCCTGGGTCGAGATCGACCAGGGAGACCCCACTGTGGCTCTGTGAAAGGGTTTGATGCCATTTTACGCCTATTTTTTCTCAAAGTCCCGCTACTCCTTGAAAAAAAACCTGCGTTGCACTTCGGACGGGATGATGGAGATAGTTGCAGAACTCTCAAACTTAGACTACAAGCCATTTTCAGTAGCGTTTTGCTGGTACAAAAAAGGGCATCATCCCCAAAATGTGCAACGCCGTAAATTTTATTAATTTTCTATCAAGTAGGTTGATAGTTGAAGGTAAGCAGAAATTTTTAGGTATTATAAGGTCATCAGGAGTCATATTTGTCTATATTTTAGAGAAAATAAGAGTTGATAGTGCCCAATGTTCGATATATAATACATACATGATACAAGTGCTCATTTCGTCATACATTTTGTCGTGCGGAATGTATGTTTTAGGAATTATGAGTTGCACAACTCACATTGTTGCCAAATTTTTCGTGATGACGTTTGGCGGTGAATTAAAAGGCGCTCGACGGTAATTTTGGTGAATAGCGCAGCGCTATCGGTTCTGTAGGTAGCAAATTAATTTATAAGTATTACTTATAAAACCGAGGATAATTGGCTGAATCTAAATTCATATATAATCCCCCCTGAGACTAAGCTACAAGGTCTATTAGAAGAAACTGGGTTTCTCGTGAGGTGCTAAAAGTTATATCAGATCTCCCAAAAGAAACCTGGTTTCTTGACCTACGCTCTAGCTACAGCATAACACACCACTCGTCTAGCCCTTTACTCCTGCTTCAACCTTTCCTGCCAAGTAGCGATCGCCCCTTTAGCCTGCTCGTATGCCTTGGTATCTTCGGGCACCAAAGATGCCGCCGTGATCGCCGACTTAAGGGAGTTCTTGTCTGCCCGTGATCGAGCAATTGCTAAAATATCATTGCTCCATTGATTAATCAGCTTTTGAGCAGCAAAATAATTAGGCTGACCTTGAGGGATTGAGCGGGCCAGGTCGATCGCCTGTTTATAGGAAGATGCCTGGGAAGCTATGATTAATTCTTTGGCCTGGTTCAATACTGCTTGGTTAGTCCGCTGCTGTTGAGCTTGCACAGTCCAGAGAGCGATCGCATCTTCTGCTGACTGGTAGCTGTCGCTGTCAGAAGGCACCAATTTCGCTGCCGCGATCGCATCATTAAACTTGCCCATTTTCGATCGTCCTACAGCTATATCCATAATTGCCCGACTCCAGAATTCAATATCCTGCCGCGCTTCTGCATATAGGGGTTCTCCCGGTTTAATGGAGCGAGCCATATCGATCGCGCTACTATACTTAGAAGCTTGGTTTAAGCCGAGCGCAGTTCTCGCCTTACCCAATAGATCCCGATTTTCTTGCTCCGTTGCTGCCAGTTTCACTGCCGTTGGAGCTGGTTTTGGGGGATCAATGGGAGATTCAATAGGTTGAAATGCCGGAGGTTCTGCGTCTCGTTCCCACGGCGCAGCCTGGGAACGCAAGGGGGGTTTTGCTGATTCTGCCGGAGGTTCAACCACTTGCAAGGGTACTTCCCCAAGCCTGCCCGACTCGATCTGTTGTGGACTCTCAGAGACACCATCACCATCGGGTGTTGATATCAACAAGTCCTTATTTCTGAAAAACACACCCGCGATTAAAATTATAGCTAGACCTGCACTGGTAAGAATCAGCTGACGCCAGAACTGGGCATCTTCGTGCATTTCTTGTAGTTCTGGTTCTTCTGGCATAGGTCGCTGCAGCGTCTTCCGCGTGCCGAGTCCTTCAGGACAAGAGCACGCGGAAGACACTGTGCCCTCATTAGAGGTCTTTGATATTGCTGGATGACGAATGGCGGTACTCTCGGAGGGGGCCGTGGTTGCGGGGCTGTCCAGAGGCAAAATTGCCTGATTAACTTTTTCTGGAGGGGTCACTACCATTAACGGCTGCTGGCATGGTCGCATATAGCAGTCGCTTAACTCCTGTAGACGACGTCCGAGATATTCTTCCAACTGGACCAGGGTATTACATTGACCTGAACGCAAACCTTCCAGAAGCGCCGCTGTAAACAAACCATGTCGCAGGTCTGAGGTTTCCTGGCAAAACTGACCCGGTTGACAAGAGAGCAAAGTCGGAATTTCCATCTCTCGAGCCAATTGTGAGGTCTGACTTCCCAACAGACTGCCAGATTGAATGCTGGAGGCCCGGTTGATATCCAGCATGACTAAAATATTGCTAGTGGGCATTTGCTTCAACCTGGTAAAGAGCGATCGCATGGATATCCCGGTGCCCTCCACATCAGATGGGTTTCCTTCGATCGGCATTAGGTAGTCGCTGCCTTCATAACTCACTCCATAGCCACTAAAGAACCACCACAGATGGTCTGCTGCCGTTACCGACAACCCCCCTAATCCTCCTTTCCTGCATATCTGGTCGAGCCATCCTTCTATGGTTTCCCGGTTGGGATAGGTCGAATGGCCCTCGATCTGCCCCGAGGTATCCGTCAACAGCAAGCACTGGCTCGGAGACAAACCTGCTTGGTATACCCCAAAATCCCATACCGCCTGGGCATCATGCTGTGCATAGTTCAAAGGTTGGAATACCTGATACTGATTTATTCCAGTCGCAATGATAAAAGTTTTCCCCATCATCCATCATTCCTCTAAGCTGATCGATTCTATAGGCTAATCATACAACTTACAGCTCTCTCTAAGGCACTCTGCCATCCTACCCCTCCCGCATCTACGTGTTATCTTGTCGCTTTTCGTACTCATCTTATCACTCAAATTCCTTATTTTACGTTCAAAAGGCTTATTTGACTATGATTTTATTTATTTGTCAACCGTACTTTTGGAAGTAGCAAAAAAATCTTGTGCATCGGAGAGGGTGTTTCCGGGCCCAAAGAGTCCTGGAAAAATGTCGGCGTCCACGGAAAACCTACCCTTGAGGCCAATTTTTCCCAGATTTAGGTAAAAATAGTCATAGTTAGGGTAATTTACCACTCTATCCAGTTTATACCAAACTCGACCAAATTGCTGAAATAAGACAAGTCCGTCACCCAAAAAGGAATAATTGGCAATAATCTTGCTGGCGAACGGGGTGAATGATTGGAAGATTAAAAGGAAAGTGCCGATAATGAAAAGTATAGCTTATGAAACGTGCCCTCGCCGGTATTGTCCCCCGTGCTAAAATTACCAGGGTAAGAGCATCTGTCCGTGCTGTGTTTGGGGGCGATCGCTCGATCGAGGTACAAAAGGGGATCTCTTTCTTGCACGGTAGCCGACCACAACAACATCGAGTGCGAATGGCTGCGATCCCGCAAGGGATACGGCCCTCTTTGTAGGAGGAAATCTTGCTCTTTGCGCTCGTCATCAAAAGTCTTCTCCAAGGCTAAATCCAGGAGTTTCCGGCGTCTTCCGCGTACTCTTGTCCTGAAGGACGCGGTACGCTCCAGACACCGCCAGCTGATAAGAGTTATAATAACTGGGCATAGGTGTCCGGGTTACTGCTAGTCATCTCTAGCTCGATCGCCCACAATGTTTATTATCGCACCCTCGCTCCCGTCGGAGTCCCGGCGGGTGATGGTAGAATAATGGTCGGGTTTGCCATCGAGATCGCTGGGTATTTTGGCATTAACCCCCCCGGTTTTGTCGCCCAAGTGGTAGCATTTGCCTTTGGTTTAGCAGCAGCAAGTTTTTTCCTCGTGATTATCTTGGGAGTGTTTGACAAGTACAGTAACCGGGAAGGGGCGATCGCGGGCATATTAGTGGGCTTAATTTTCACCGCAGGCTACATCATCGGGGTAAAATTATACGGGATGGATACATGGTTTTTCGGAGTTTCCCCAGATTGGCACCCTGGGGATGGTACTCAATTTTGTCGTCACTTTAGTTGTCTCGCGCCTGACGCCAGCACCGCCAGCAGAAATTCAGGAGATGGTAGAGATCTTGCGGACCCCTGGAGACGAACCGCCAGCACTTGCAGAAGTGGGCGAAGAAGAGTGAGATTAAAATCTGTTTTCTCGTTCCCTGGGAGAGTCAGGGAACGAACACATAGAGTATGTTATGCTATAATAGTTCTAGATCGGAAAACTAAGCTGTAAAATGTTACGGGACCTCACCATTCAAAACTATCGCTGCTTCCAAGAATTTCAAATTGACGACTTAGCGCGTGTCAATCTGATCGTCGGGGGTAACAACACTGGCAAAACTTCTTTGCTAGAAGCGATCTATCTATATGTTACTCAAAACCATCCCAGCAGTTTAGTGAGTCTGCTAGAAAACCGTGGAGAAATCTCTATACTATATTCTTCACCTGTAAATCCCAAATATCAAATCTATGACTTGTTTTACGGTCATGGAATTATCGGACGAGATAAAGCAATTGCGATAGATTCAATTTCAGATAAATCGCCAGCAGTCACAATCAAGATTGTTCGAGATATTCAGGAAATTATATCAGAACAAGCAAAGATTTTTTCCACATATAAAATTAGGTTTGTGGCAGGAGAAAACTCCGTATGGGAATTGGATGTTATTGAAAATGGATCTGTCAAATTCAACAGCGCTTATAACTCAACTATGTTAGAGTTAGGTTGGGACGATTTAACAGCAAATAGCATATTGATTCCCACAGATAATCTCTCGGCCATAAATATGAATAAGTGGTGGGACGCAATTACTCTTACTCCTAAGGAAGAAAAAGTTGTGAAGGCACTGCAAATTATCGAACCAAAGGCAGAACGAATCAATTTCACTAGCAGCGATACAGCGAATAAGAAAATACTGCTCAAACTGCGCGGCGCCCGTCATCCAATTCCCCTCAGCAGCATGGGTGACGGGATGCGCCGCCTGCTAATGCTAGCTATGGCGACTGTGACTGTTGAAAATGGAGTCTTGCTAGTAGATGAAATTGATACGGGTTTGCACTACCAAACTCAAACAGATATGTGGCGTTTGATTTTAGAAACAGCCCAACAGTTAAACGTGCAAGTCTTTGCAACTACCCACAACTGGGATTGTATCTGTGCCTTTCAGGAAACTTTAGAACAATTAGAAGATAACTCCGTCGGAAAATTATTTCGCTTGAGTCGGCGGGACGATACTATCAAACCCGTTGCTTATACTGCCGATGAGTTGAATATTGCCATTCCTCACAGTATTGAGGTGCGTTAATGCCAAAAGTAAGAAAACCTCTCGAACCTAAACCTCAGCAGTTATTAGTTGAAGGAAAAGATGACAGGCACGTTATCTGGGCATTATGCGAAAAATATCAGGTGCCAGAAACATTTTCGGTAGAAGTGCCGAGGGCAGAGGCGGGGCAAGGAATAGAAGTTCTCTTAGCTGACTTGCCCTTCAAGTTGAGAGAAGATAATTTACGCACCTTGGGCATTGTGGTTGATGCTGATGAAGATGTATCGAGTCGATGGGATGCAGTGCGAAATCGATTGCGATACAGTGGCTATGAGAACTTTCCTGCATCTCCACCTGCGGAAGGTTGGGTTTACTCTCCTCCAGATTCAAATTTGCCCAAGGTGGGAGTGTGGTTAATGCCTAACAATCAACTCCCGGGAATGTTGGAAGATTTTGTCACCCATCTTATCGGACCAGATGACAAACTGCTTCCCTTTGCTACATCTATTTTACAGCAGATAGAAGAGGCTGGCATCAACCAGTATAGTTTAGTTCGGCGTCCCAAAGCTTTGATCCATACTTGGTTAGCATGGCAGTCAACGCCGGGAATGCCTATGGGACAAGCTATTACTGCACGGGTATTGGGTTATGATGGGGCGGTCGCCTCAGATTTTGTGGCCTGGTTAAAACGCCTATTTGAGCAGCAGTTCCAAAACAGGTGAACCAGGGAGTATCTCAATAACCCGTCCTACAAGATGGCGATCGCACTGCTGTTTTTCAATGTCCCGGTTACTGCTAGTCATATCAAGTTCGATCGCCCACGATGTTTATTATCGCACCCTCGTTAAGCTTAATAACACGTTGCACCATTCTTTGAGACACATTTCCTCTCCCACTATTCTGCTGGACAACGTGAGTGAACTCATGGGAGATCGTCTCCTGTCCCCCTCGACTCCCAGGCTGATACTTACCCTGGTGTTCATCGTTAGACCTGGGAAGTTAAAGTTTAGGTAAAAAAAGTCCATTTGTCCATACTGGGAATTGGAAACTAGCAATTTTTAGAGGCTCGAAGAGTTTACCTTGACGGTCAAACAGATAGCAAGAATATCCAAATGTTGCTCGATAATCTATAATGCGTTTATGGCTTTTAATTCCTATTTCAACATAAAGTGCTCTGATGCTCTGTTGTTCGAGTAATTTGATTGCCCCTTGTAGTGCTGGAATTTCATATCCTTCTACATCTAACTTCCATAAATCAACGGTTTTGATTTACCGCGCGTCTAACTCATCTGCTAGAGGTACTATTTCAATGGGTTCTCCTTCTGTTTCTGAAACGCGACACCAATACCCGTGGACTTTAGTGATTCCGGAACTCTGAAGATATAATTGATTTTTTGTTGCACCTAGCCCTTTGCGGATTAATTCTACAGAAAGTTGAGGATTTTTATCCAAACATTGATCGATCCAGTCAGCTTGTTCTCTACAACAATGCTGTCTGGTTGCAAAAAATGCGTGCCCATTTAAGAATTGTGGTCCTTCATACTTACCATAGACAATCCAACGATGAACTGGGTTTGATAGATATAGTTTCCAGGGTATGCCCGTAGAGGTTTGAACCCAGTTTTGAGCCAGTTTTTGACCAAATATCCGATCGCAAACTCCCAGTTTATGTGGCCAGTCAAAGGACCGTAGCAAAGTTAAAGGAAAAGGCAAAGGAACAGTGTTCATAAATGAGTTGCTATCTTAAGTCTTGATAAGAGTATAATGTTACAATCTTCATATTATAAGTAATCTTAATATTTGATAAATATTTGAACTCAAAATATTTTTAATAAACAGAAAATGATTTAGCGGAGCGTGTGCGGGCCCCCTCCGCTGCGCGAATCCTTTTGGCCAGGATATCAACTGCTTTTGACCACACCCAACGCAAGGGGGGCTGAGGGGGATCGGTTGCCAACTGCTTTTGAACACACCCCCGCTTTTTCGTGTTACATTGTAGCGGGTGGGGTGCGGTCAAAACCCGTTGGTAGGAAGCCTCCTGCCCGAACCGGGCTACCAACGGGTTTTGACCACACCAGCTATTCATTAAAGCACCTGTGTTTGCGCTGGTAGAGGCAAAAAATGATAACATCCGATCGAGGTTAGCGCAATGTATGGCAGAAATGGTGGCGGCGCAGTTATTCAACGATCGTCACAACCAGAACATCAAGAAAATTTATGGTGCA
>JACOMV010000179.1 GCA_014324065.1 Hormoscilla sp. SP12CHS1
CGTCCCAGACAGCCATTTTTGGTAAATTTCTCCGCAAAAATGCCATTTTGGGGTAAATCACAAGGCAAGTTTGGCCAATGTTGGCTAATTTTGGTTTTGAGGTTCTATAGGTAGCAACTTAGGTTAAGTTATTAAATCCTCATCCCTAAGTCATTCCCATCTCCGCCCCAGAGCTCGTTGTTTCCAGATCCGCCGTCGAGGGTGTCGTTTCCATATCTGCCCTCATCGTTTTCCCAATATCCGCCGTCGAGGCGGTCGTTCCCAGATCCGCCGTCGAGGGAGTCATTCCCAAATCCGCCGTTGAGGCGGTCGTTTCCACCTTTACCGAAGAGGGTGTCGTCAGTCATAGATATATCAAGTCAGGAATAGATAGATGTCGCCAGACAGTAATTGAGTCCCTCTAGGGAGTAACTGAGTCATTCCCTGAAGGAACTGAGTCATTCCCTGGAGTAACTGAGTCATCCCGGAAGTAACTGAGTCATTTCGGGAGTAACCGATTTATTCCCTGGAATAACTCAATTACTCCTGAAAATAACTCGTATATTCCCCAGGGGTTGCGATCGTTGCCTGGGCGAAACTGAGTGATTATACGGCAAGAGTGAGAAAATCCGTCACGGGAAAAGAATACTTCGTCAAGAGGCCCTTCAAGGGAGAGGAGTATACAGAAGTCCAGAAAGCGGCGAAGGAAACCTAATATGAGTATCATAGGGTAGGGTTTCGTTCGGAAACCCTACCTACACTGTAGGGCCAATACCATTGTGTCAAAAAATGCTAAAATTATAAGCATTATGTTATTAGTCGGTTTTAACCGGTTTTAACCGAATTGGCGCCTCGAAACCTGGCGACCGCCTAGTAACGCGGGGCTTTGAAGCGCTGGCGGGCCGTAAAGAAAGAGACCCTATACCCCCCACCTGCTAATGTCAGACGAACGCACAATCAAAAGCCTGTACACAGATGGAGCCTGCACCGGCAACCCAGGACCTGGGGGCTGGGGCGTCCTAGTAAACTTCAATGATGATTCTATCCATGAAATGGGGGGTGCCCAAGAGCAAACCACCAACAACCGGATGGAACTGCAAGCTGTGATCGCGGCCTTAAGACTGGTAGCCAGCACGGGACAAACGGAACCAGTCACCCTCTACACCGATAGCGAATATGTCCTCCAAGGGATAACTAGCTGGATAGCCAGTTGGAAAAGAAACGGCTGGAGGACATCCCAAGGGAAACCGGTACTAAATCAGAACCTCTGGGAAATGCTCGCGAAGCTCAACAGCCAGCAGGTAAAGTGGAAATACGTCAAAGGCCACAGCGGCAACCCAGGCAACGAACGCTGCGACGCGATCGCCCGGGCCTTTGCCAGTGGCCAACAGCCCTCACTACAGCAAGCAGCAGCCAACCCCTTAGCCTTAGAAGAGAGCAACAATCCAAAACTAGAATCCAGTCAAGTTTCCCTCGATCGGCCCGCAGACGGTCCGAAAAATCGTGCCATGAATGACTTGCCCATGCCTGAAGAACCCGCAGCGGATAGCCTGCCCCGCGAAATCAGAGTCGCCCAACTACGCAACCTGATAGAAACCTTGCAAATAGCCGATGAAATAGCCAGCAAAGGCTACCTGATCGCCAGTTCCGAACTCGCCGACTTCATGGATATCAACGCCAGTGCAGTCACCAGTCGGGGCGATCACTGGGTGTGGCGTAACTGGGTAGTCTCCCGAGTCCGACGGGAAGGCAATCAAATCCTCTGGCAACTAGAACGAGTCGAATGAATAGCAATTCAAAATTAGCAATTCATTCAGACCAGTCTGGCTAAGGCCAGGTTGGATCGGTCCGCGGACTTTCGTTTCCGGAGCACCCACCTATGTTGTGCGCAGGATGCGACACAACAGGGTGGGTGCTCCTGGAAACGACCGAAAAATCGGGAGCATCTCACTTTTGCACGTGGATTTGCAAATGGAAAAGGGTGCAACGATAATGCATGTAATCTAGCCGCAGCTGTTGGTTGCCGCGCTGCGCACCGGGCTACGTGTCGCGAAAAATCGCTCCGGACATTGCTTTGTTCATGTAGCCGGACCCCTCGTTCCCATGGCGAAGCCGCCGTCTTCCGCATGCTCTTGTCCTGAAGGACATGCGCTGCGCGCCCAGCGCAGCGCCATCGGCATGCTCCAGACATATATCGGATGAGGTGGAGAACATGGCACAATACAGGAGAATTTCATCATAATTAGTCAGGTCTATAGTGAACGTAGAAATTATTATCATTGGTGTAGGAGTAGCGGCGCTGTTAATCGCCCTAGGGCTAGAATTACAGTATCGGCGTCGCCCGGGAAATAACCTGGAGTTGACTGCGGGAAACTGGAAACTAGACATGCCGTCACCGCAGCACTATCAGCTGACAGGGGAGCTAGAATTCATCAACCGGACAGAAGCGCTAGAGATCATGTTGCCAGAAGTCTGGGCAGAAATAAAGCTGTTGTCGGCATCCTCTCTAGAAGGTGTCAGTTGCAACTCGAAAGTGATTTCCATGCACTCCGATGTCCCTGCTAGAGAGGACGGTTACTGGGATGCGTACATCGTCAAGATTGGCAAGAAAACCAAAATTCAAGTCTCAGTGGAGATCGCAGGGGACAATCTCAGTCACCTGCAAACAGCCTGGATTAAGATTCACTATATCACCTATGGCCCGGAAGGCAGAATTGACAAGGTCCGCCATATAATTCATCCCTTGCAATATCCAGATAGCAGTATAGCGCCCAAAAAGATAAAAGTCAAGGGGGCAGAGGTATTGCCGATCCGGACTCACCTGCTCACGGAACTGGATAATCCATTAGAGGTGGTAAAGAGTTATGTTCTGCCTCACGCCAAAGCAGGGGATATAGTAGCGATCGGGGAAACCCCGGTAGCCCTGATGCAGGGCAGATATCGTCATCCCAGTACGGTAAAGCCCAGATGGGCAGCAAAACGGATATGCTATTACTTTATGCCCACCTCCAGCTTGGCAACCGCTGGCGGCATGCAAACCTTAGTGGATATAGTGGGACCAGTGCGGGTAGTGCTGGCCTTTGTCATCGGGGCGATCGCCAAAGCAGTATTGCGCAAGCCAGGAGTATTCTACCAGCTAGCGGGAGAGCAAGCCAGACTGATCGATGACGTAACGGGCACCCTGCCCCCCTACGATCAGTTTATCGTCCTGGGACCGGAAAATCCCCAACAGGTAGTGGCCCAAATCAAACAAGAGACAGGATTGTCAGCGGCGATCGTAGATGTGAACGACTTAAAAGCAGTTAAGATATTGGCAGCAACCCCTGGTCTAGACACCTCCTTATTAGAGCAAGCTTTGATCGGCAATCCAGCTGGGAATGCTGACGAGCAGACGCCGGTAGTCCTGATTGCGGCGAATAGCTAGCCTAGCTATTCGCCGCAATCGGCTGGTTACAAGAGAAACTCCAACAGATGCCCCACCCAAGATGACTCCTTTCTTCCCGGAAAATACCACAGCAACAATCCGCAACTTGACTCACCGTGACCTAGAGGCGATCGCGCAGCTGTTAGCAGCGCCTACAGTTGCTAGTGACCGCAACGATACCTTAATCCGACAGATGGGACGTTGGTACGGTCTGTTAAAAATATTGAGCCTGTTTCCCAACCCCTGGCAGTACCTATTTTGCGCTTACGTGGCACAGCAGGATAACCAAGTCCTGGGCATGATTCAAATCTCCCCATTTAACCGCACGCGCAGTACATGGCGGGTGGAACAGGTGGTGGTAGATGCAGCAGCAGACAGGTATGTCATCGGTTCTCAACTCCTGCGTCACTGCTTGCAAGCAGTCAGAGAAGCACGCACCTGGTTGCTGGAAGTAGATGTAACTCATACAGATGCGATCGCCCTCTATCGGCAAAATGGCTTTCAACCCCTGGCACAGATGACCTACTGGGAACTGCCACCAGCAATACTAGCGGCATTAGCCTCTCGGGAACCAGCAGTGCCCAATCTACTACCAGTCAGTAACGCAGATGCCCAGCCCCTTTACCAGCTGGATACCGTGGCCATGCCGCCCCTAGTGCGTCAAGTATTCGATCGCCACATCGATGACTTCAAGACTAGCCTCTTAACCTCTTTCATGCAAGCATTGCAGCAGTGGATCGGTCATACTGAAGTAGTCAGCGGTTATGTATTTGAAACCCAGCGCCAAGCGGCAATCGGCTATTTTCAGCTGCGCGTCGCCGCAGATGGCCAGTGCCCTCACGTCGCCGACCTGACCGTACACCCAGCCTACACCTGGCTGTACCCAGAACTCATGTCCCAGATGGCACACATTACCCAGGATTTCCCAAACCAATCCTTGCAGCTAACATCTGTTGACTATCAGCCAGAACGGGAAGAGTATCTCGAAAGGCTGGGTGCTAGTCGGATAAAACACACCCTGCTAATGTCTCGTTCAGTCTGGCACAAACTCCGAGAGTCCAAGCTAGCCGTATCATTAGAAAATCTCCAGCTAATCCAAGGACTCCAGCCAGCTAAACCGGTCCCACTAGGCCAGCGGTCCTGGTCTTCTGTTCGCCAGCTGTCAGCTGATGCAGATCCAGATTTATTTAAGGAGGAAGCAACTAATAATGGCTTTTATGGGTACTCCGATTTCCCTCAGTTACCAGAGAGGAACAGCAATAGCTTGGACGGAAAACTATGGTGATAATTTCAGCATTGGGTTTAGATATCGGCAAAAAGCGAATTGGAGTAGCTGGTTGTGATGGCACGGGATTGATAGCCACTGGACTGACAACTATCTCACGCACTTCCAGATTTTTCGGGCCGTCTGCGGCCCGATCGCGCTGCGCGCACGCTGCGCAATCGCAAGTAGTGGCCTCCCTGCGAGAACTAGTCGTAGAACGCCAAGTTCAAGTTCTAGTAATCGGTTTACCCTATACTATGAAAGGCAGCTTGGGTTATCAAGCCAGACTTGTGCAAAAAGAAGCCCGATCCCTGGGCGCGGCCCTGCAGTTGCCAGTAGAATATGTTGACGAACGACTGACTTCCATGGAAGCAGAACAGCTATTAATTGACCAAAAGCTTTCCCCCTCTCGCCACAAGGAATTAATCGATCGCAAGGCAGCTTGCCTGATTTTGCAGCGATGGTTGGACTCACAGGCTACCGACAGGCTACCGGTCCTGCCGGGCATTAGCTAGTGTCATCGTAAGGCGTAGGCTTCGATGTCTCCTGGGAGCACTATTCGTACTACCCAGGAGACATCGCGGTACCAGTCCGATACCAGCGCTATGAGATCAGTTCTAGATGTCCCACCGCGCCTGCGGCAGAGTCGTCAAAAATTAACAACTGTACTAGTGAATTTGAATTTAAACCAAGTGTGAATAAGGAGAGTTAACTGGATGGACGAAGAAAACATCGATATAGAGACTCCAACGGTTACTTTGACAGATGTAGCAGGACGAAAGCTCACCTGTTACCTGGAGTATTCCTTGGAGGCAAATGACACTCAATACGTTGTACTCCTACCCGTTGACTCACCTGTGGAGATTTTCGTTTGGCCATTAGATGAAGATGCTGACGAACCGATACCCGTAGACTCGTCGGTGGAAATTGCCTCCGAAATGTTTGACCTAGCTAAAGCCATGCTGGCAGAGAAAAACCTCACCCTCCAGCAGACAGCTGTGATGTTGACCGTTGCAGGTGAACTGCCTGAGTTGAGCCGGGTGGAAGAGGAACTAGACCCAGAGTCCGAAGAACTTATGCACTTGGCTAGCTTCTGTTATGAACAACAGGAATACGATGTATATGCGCCTCTAGACCCCCTATTGCTCCTAGCGAGGATGAATGATGCAGGGGGTCCGGAATTGCTATCACCAGAAGAGTTATCCCGCATAGAGCCCCTGCTGCCAGAGATAGAAGAACAGCTATCTAAGGCTCTGTCTGGAACCCAATAGCAAGTATAATCGGGATCGTCTCAATGCATGTATTTGCGATTGAGGCTAATTGCAAAGGGGGAATAGCGAAGGTCAAAAGAGGCAATTGTAAATGGACCATTACTCAATTGAAAATTGACAATTTATAAATCTGAGATGCACCCATTATAATCGGCAAAGATTCGCAGGCCAGGTACCTCCTTTGTAATAGTTGACAAGATTAAGGATAAAAATGGAAGTTGTTTCACGCATCTCCAAATGGTCGTTCTATCTGCTACTGTTCCCAGTAGTAATGGGAATCTGCGGCTGGCAAGGTTGGGCTTGGTGGAGTTGGGCGGCCTCTCCAGTCTCGTCCGCGAAGTCGGAAACTACAGCCACCTGGGTGCAAGTAGAAATTCCCCTGGGAACTACCAGTCAGGAGATTGGCGAAAATTTAGAGGCGGTAGGATTGATACGTTCGGCTAAAGCTTGGGACCTGTGGTCCCGTTGGTTGAGGCTGCAAACGGATGAGGGTGATTTTCAAGCAGGGGTCTACCAATTGTCGCCGACTCAGTCCATGGCAGAAATTGCGGAGCTTCTTTGGCTCGGAAAGGTGGTCCAGATGAGCTACATGATTCCCGAAGGATGGAATATTAAACAGATGGCGTCCTATTTTGAAGCCCAGGGCTTTTTTAGCGCGGCGGCCTTTGTAGCAGCAACTCGTCAGAACTACGAGCGTGAATATCCTTGGCTTCCCCGTGACTTGCCTCACCTGGAAGGCTTTCTCTATCCCGACAGTTACCAGATGCCGAAAGATACCATTACTCCGGACTCGGTCGTCCGACAGATGCTCGGAGAGTTTGAGCGGGTGGCAGTCCCAGTTTATCAACAAGCTCAACAAAATACTTCTATGAGTTTGTCCGAGTGGGTGACTTTAGCTAGCATTGTGGAAAAAGAAGCCGTAGTCAGTTCGGAACGCGCTATAATTGCTGGGGTGTTTACCCAGCGACTGCATCTGGGCATGAGACTGGAAGCAGATCCGACTGTAGAATACGGGTTGGGCATCAAGCAGACTCGCGATCGACCTTTAACTTACCAGCAGGTAAGCACCGCTTCCCCTTATAATACTTATCTGAATCGCGGCTTGCCCCCGACCCCGATCACTAGTCCGGGAGTGGCTAGCTTAAAGGCGACTCTATACCCAGAAGAAACAGATTATCTGTTTTTTGTCGCCCGCTATAATGGTACCCATATCTTCAGCCGCACCCTGGCAGAACATAACGCGGCGATCGCTACCGTAGAGAACTCACTATTCTCTCGCTAATGCCTCACAGTTTTTATCAAGTTGGCACTCAAGCCCCTTCCAGAAAGAGATTCAGCTATTTGACATTTCTTTGACATAATTGGTTTATTTGTGCCTACTTGCTTACCATGTCAACTGTCGTAAACAGACAATGACTGTCATGTCCTGGAATCAACTCTTACAGCCAGACCTAGTTCTGGGCAGGTCAATTATACATCTGACACCAGAAATTCTGCAAAAATACAACCTCAAAGGGTTGGTGTTGGACGTGGATGAAACCCTTGTTCCCCTGCAGATACCTCAGGCTTCGGCAGAACTACGTCAGTGGGTGGAACAGATTAAACAGGTAGTGTCGCTGTGGATGGTCAGCAATAATCTGAATCGATATCGTATTCAGAGAATTGCTACGGACCTGAATTTGCCTTACCTCATGGGGGCTGGTAAACCGTCCCGGCGGAAGTTAAGACGCGCTGTCTCTGCTATGGAACTGCCGGTGAAAAAAGTAGCAATGGTGGGCGATCGCCTGTTTACTGACGTTCTGGCTGGCAATCGCCTGGGCATGTTTACCATTCTGGTAGAACCGATGGTTCACCCCGGTGACGTAGCGCGGACTGCCCCTCTCCGGGCTTTTGAAGCCTGGGTGGGCCAAGTTTTGGGGGCTAGCTTGACACCGGCAACACAAAACTTCACAAATCTTGAGCGATCGTCAAAAACTGAAATATAAAGAAAAGATTATGAAAAATGGCATCTGGGTGGATGGCTGGGAGGATAGAAATAGTTCAAATGGGTCAGCCGAATAAAGACCCTAAATAAGTACATAGGCAAAATGGCGTTGCACATTTTTGGGATGATAGCAGTATTGGGTTGAAAATTGAAAATTGAAAATTGAAAATGACTAGCAAAATTTTTCTATTGATGAACATCTATAACCGTTTCAATTGACCATTCACAATTTTCAATTTTCAACCGTTATCATCCCGTCGTTGTGCAACGCCGGGAAAATAATTTTGATATTTTTCCCAGCCGTCAATTACAGAGAAGTTAAATCCATGAAAGCCTTATGGGATAGAGATTTCAGCCATAATTTTCCTGCAATATCGCCTAAACCACAAATATAAAAATAATTTTGCACAACTACTTATAATACCCTATAAATATTTATGTAGAGCGTCAGCCTTCTACACTAGAGCGTCGGTCCATTAATAATACTTGACAAATTTTAACTACTGTGCATGCACGAAAAATACGTATATTATCGTAAAAATATCTGGCCTTCACTCCCTCTGGACATCATGATTTTTTTTTGTCAACCCCCTCTACTGGACCGACGCTCTAGAAGCGCTGGCGCTCTGCAATTATAACTCTTTTTGTTGGCGATGTCAGAAACGATAGTTGTCAAAATTGGCACTTCCAGCCTCACCCATCCAGAAAGGGGAACTTTGGCACTGTCCACCATTGCAACTCTGGTGGAGGTGCTGACTGATTTGCGCCAGCGGGAAAATCGGGTAATTCTGGTATCCTCAGGTGCGGTGGGAGTGGGCTGCGCTCGACTGGGGTTAACCAATAGACCCCGTACTATAGCACAAAGACAAGCAGTTGCCGCTGTGGGTCAAGGACGCCTGATGCGGGTATACGATGACTGGTTTACTCAATTGCAACAGCCCATAGCCCAAGTGTTGCTGACGCGAGGAGATCTAGAGGATCGCGAACGCTACCTGAATGCCTACAACACATTTCAGGAACTGCTGGATCTAGGAGTGATCCCAATAGTGAATGAAAATGACACGGTGGCGACAGATGAACTGAAGTTTGGCGACAATGATAGCCTCAGTGCTTTGGTAGCTAGCTTAGTAGAGGCTTCCTGGCTGTTTTTACTCACAGACGTTGACCAGCTTTATTCAGCCGACCCCCGCCTGGTACCAGACGTCCAACCCATTATTCTGGTAAAGGATCTAGATCGACTAGCAGAGGTAGAAACGGAGACCAAGGGTTCCCAATGGGGTACGGGGGGGATGAAGACTAAAATTGCTGCTGCTCGTATTGCGACAATGGCTAGCGTCCGCACCGTGATTACCCAAGGACGAAACCCAGGCAACATCGAAAAAATATTGCAAGGAGTTCCCCTGGGCACCCAGTTTGCACCCCACCCACAACCAATCAATGCCCGCAAGCGATGGATTGCTCACGGTTTAATTCCCACTGGAACGCTTTACTTAGATCGTGGGGCAGTAGCAGCAATTTGTCAACGGGGTAAGTCCCTGCTAGCTGCTGGTATTACTCAGGTGTCTGGAGAGTTCAAAAGTTCAGATGCTGTACGGCTATGCGATGCCCAAGAAAAGGAAATTGCTAGAGGTATTGTCAACTACAGCGGCGCCGAATTGCAACAGATTAAAGGACAACAATCCGATCGAATCCCGACGATCTTGGGCTATATGGGCGCTGAAACTGTTGTTCATCGGGATAACCTGGTTTTGAGCTAATTGAGCAATAGTTAATTGAGAATTGAGCGATTTTAATTGAGAATTGTTAGTTGTTAGTGGTCAGTGGTTAGTAGTTAGTGGACAACCGACAACTGACAACTAACAACCTACAACTAACAACTAACTAAAAAGTAGATAGGGATTCTGGAGATGCTATATCCCGACCAGCTACGACACCGTTCTGGCTTGATTTTAAGCCCGGGAGGCTACTGTGGTCGGCAGACTCCTGAGATGTATTTAACTGAGAGGGAAAGAAGGAGGAAGGTTCATAGATTGGCTCTTTTGGTGATTGCTGAGATATCCAGGCAAGTCCGCCTACAGCACCAGCGACAAGGGCTGTATAGCTGAGGTATAAGTGAGTAGGGGTGAGGTAAAATCGAGATGCTTTGTATTCAGGTTGATAGGCGGATGGCAGCAATACAGATTTGAGGGGTTCGGGTGCTGGTAAGGCAGCAACTAGGGCCGCACCATCTAACCCCAAGACATCTCCTAGGCGGCGAATAAAATCTCTGACGTAGACATCTTCTGGCAATTCTTCGACCCGACCCGCTGAAAGTGCTTCTATGTGGTGTAGTGGTATGTGTCTGATGCTTGAATTTGGTCTAATCACCGTAGTAGACAATCAGGTCAATCTCCACATCCCCTAAACCCGCCAGACCCACCACTGCAATGGTGGTGCGGCAAGGAAGGCACCCGCCGCTGAAGTAAGAGGCGTAGATCTCGTTGACAGTATCAAAATAGCGCATATCGGTGATGAAAACTCTCGCCATGACCGCGCGATCGAAGCTAGTGCCTGCCTGTTCTAAGATTAACTTAAGGTTATCCATCACCTGTCGTACTTGCCGGTCGATCGGTCCTGTCACCACTTCTCCGGTTTGGGGGTCTTCCGCTAGATGGCCCGTGACGAACAGGAAGTCTCCGGCGCGAATGGCATGAGAGTATTTCCCCAAGGGGGGGAGAGTCCCTTCTGGCAGATCGATCCTTAAGAGCAATTTTTTACCTCTGGTTATACTTGCCTCGATCTATTTTAGCCGATCTGATACAATGACATCTCCGATCTTCTCTCACTGATTAGTTGTTAGTTGTTAGTGGTAAACCTACTACTGACATACAAGCGAATAATATCATATTTCCCCAAGGAGTGTCAAACATTGAATTACCAACCTCAACCTATAGACACTTCCCATGTTACTCTCAAGACGGAACATCTGAAAATAATGGAGTTGCTTGCCAAAAATCTTCACGAACTTTGGTCAACTCAGCGCTTAGCTGAAGGGTGGAAATACGGGCCGCAACGGGACGATGCCAAAAAAGAACATCCGGGTTTGGTGCCTTACGAAGATTTGCCGGAGTCGGAAAAGGAATACGATCGCGCGATCTCGGTGGGGGCGATCGAAACTCTATTAGCTTTAGGATATCGGATAGAGGAAGCTGAAGGAGTGGATATCAAACCTCCTACAGTAGGAGATCGTGGTAAATAGTTGCCAAAAGTAGGTTCCTTTTGGGAAATTGGATTTGCCAAGCTGAAGAAATTGATATCCAATCAATAATAGTAATAAGTCGCTAATTCTGAAAAGTCAGAAAAATTACCATTGATTATATCCGGCTTTTGACCCAATCCAGCGCTAAAATGAAGAAACAGTGTTTCTTCATTAAAATTATCGATCTGGAATCTTTGTTAGAGTCAAGTAGTGCGCTCGGGGCAACTGCAAGCAATCTCGAACAGAACCCGATCGATAGCGTCCCCTTAGAGTCGGACGATATTGACGATGAATTATTGTAGCACGAGATCGTCGGCTTTACTGTCAGCCTTGCCCTAAGAAATAAAACATGTTTCAGTGGCGGTAATTGATAAAATTGTGTTGCACTCCCTCCCACATCTTGACATTAGCTGCGATCTGCCGCGCTACAGTCAGAGGGTTTGTCTCTTTTTCCCTTATGTTAGGGTTGAAGTCGATATCTGGGTGAAACTTTTGGGCTTGTTGGAAGAGAGCGATCGCGTTGAGGTCTACTTGGAGTTATCCATTACCTGTCGCAGTCCTGGCAGGACTGCGCCTGTTTGGGGTCTGAGGCCAGGCGATCGGTATAAAATAGGAGTCAGACCGCCGTATAATAGCTCAAGTTGGTTACCAATGCACGATCTTGCAACATTCTCGATTAGCCTCCTGGCCCGCCGTGGGTTAAAACCCCGGCGTCACCAGGCGGGAGCCAGGTTTCGAGGCTTAATTAAAACCCACTGGAAGCATTATCGCTGAAAGGATTTATCCTCGTTCCTAGGCTCGGCCTAGGAACGGGTTCTAGAGGCAGAGCCTCTAGTTGACAATGGTGCAAGATATAATTTAAAATATACTACGATCGGAATTCAATAAAATGTACCATAATTAGAAAAAATGGTATAACCTGATTATATTCGACAAACGGACAATTTTTTATGAACATTCTCGAACTAGGTGACAACCAACTGCCTCCCTTAGACTATAGCAGTTTGCTGGGAGAAATCTTGTCGGTGCTGTCCAAGGAGAAGAACCCGTTCAAGTTCTCGGACGATCGCAAGAGACTGCAAATAGATGTCGATCGCATCGCTTTTGCGGTGGCGACTGCAAAAGTGGAGAATCCTTTGGCCCTCAAAAGCGGCGTCAAGATGGCTACTGTCAATTTTAGCTCAACTACCGCTTTTGCCGATCGCATCCGACAAATTCGCGATCGCCTGGGCCAACTGCTGCGGGATGCTGCCCCCAAGGGAAATGTAGAGGAGGCGATCGCGGACTTATTGACTGATTTGTCAACATTCAAATGTTCCAGTCCGGCGTTAGGATTTACCTATCCCTTCTCAAAAGAGTATAAAGACTTGGAAAAACATCGGTTGAGTCTGGAGTCAGACCATCGGGGGAGTAATTCCCTGCTAAAATTTCACAAGTTGACGATTACTGTGGAGGGTATCAATAGCTTCGGAGAACAGTTGCAAGCAAGTCTGTCCAATTATATAGAAAGTCAATTTGCAGATCTGGACGCAGACGAGTTAGAGGATTTACATGAGACCCTAACGGACTCGATCGAGAATAAAAAGTCTGACTTGTACGAACTCCGGCGCATCATGGATACAGAATCTCTGGGGAAGCTGAAACGAGAGGCCAAAATCCGTTATCTAGAGTTTATCCTGGCCAATATCGACAGTAATGAAAAGGACCGGGTTTATTTGCAAGATTTGATTCGGCGACTGCGGTTGCTAGAAGATTACATCAATGATAGCGACCAAGATGACGAATATTACAGGGTAAGCTATGAGGGGACATTTGTTAATTTACGAGATATGTTTGCGCGTGCGTAAGTGTTTGATAGTCTGCCCATTATTCCCTTGATAGCAGGAGATTTGGGAGAAACTACGGATGAAGAATTGGGCGAAAGGCAGTTTACTTTCGGGATGAAGCTCAAGTTTGGCGGTGAGATTCACATAGAAGAGGGATCCCCCACAGTGTTGGATTATCATCTGAATCAGATAGCATCCAACAGTTCCGAAAAAATGCAAGAACATATGTCCAGACTACAGGACACCACCATCGGTAGTTTTTTCAAAGAAAGAGTCTTGAGAATCGCTTTTTTATACAGCTTTATCCTGGGTTCTAATCTCGACCCGAACGCTGCTAACTACGATCCGCGATCGGAACTGAGTTACGATCCGAGACCGGTGTGCGATCGAATCGGAGAGGTACTGAGTTCGGAAAATGAAAGTAGCAAGCGACAGCTATTTAATCAGATAGTGGAAGACTTGCCAGAAAAAATGTTAAAGTCAAAATTGAAAAGTTGAAAAAGCTGCTACAAAAATTTCTGAAACGCGATCGCATCTGGGAGAAGCAGTCGGTGCCGTTGCAAATTGGGGTAAAAAGGGGGATACTAGAGCGCAGTCAAGATATCATCATAGGGGAAAAAAGGTTTTTCAAATTAGTGTGGGAGCGGAATGGTAAAAATGCCCTCAAGTATATTGCGGTCAAGGAACGCCATGTAGAAAGTAGCTATCTCTGCTATCTGCCGGTGACGATCGCCTTTGAGGATCTGCGGTATTTTCAGACGAGCGATCGGCAAACCTTTAGCATGGCTTATGATATAGGCGATAGGAAAACCATGCCAGTGCTGATGACTCCTTCTTTGAAGGAAGAAGAAAGTTGTAATAGAATATACAGAGGATCTTTTATCAAAAATAATCTGGTAGTGATACCCTACGAGCATAGGCGGTTACAAAGGGTGATTTTCCAGGAGATAAAATCTCACGAAGCATTCTTGTATCGGGTAACATTCTCTCTGGTACTATATATATGCTTGTGGTGGTTGCTGGAGTTGGTAAAACCGGAAATGTTTGTGCCGATAATGCGGTTGCATTTGGGTTCGGCCCAGGACAGTTCTCAGGCGGAGGAGTTAATGCGATCGCTCTCGAAACTCTTATCCCACTTACTCAGCGACAAGCATCAGTCGAACGCCCAAGGGTTGAAGGTCGGAGATCCGCGCACGGAAAAATACAGAGTTACCAATGCCCTCAGTTCTCTGTATTCTGTACTCCCGAAAGTCTTTCAATTCTCTGACTATCAGCCCCAGTTGGAGAAACTAGCTATTATTGTAGTCAGTAGCAAGGAAAGTGATGCCAGTTAGCGGGGCGATCGCAAGTTGTCTACCTTGCTGGGAGAGGCGATCGGGATTGAGAAGTTAGGAAATGGTAGCATTCGTCTGGACCCCTGTACAGCTTTTGTACTAACGACGAACACCAACGGATGTTTCAAAGACCGGTCGCGATCGTGGATGCAGTGGCCAAACTCTACGGTAAGGGTTTCCGACATTTCCTGTATATTGCCAAAACCGCCTATTCCAGTACCCTGAACCTGACACAGAAGGACGAAGACGACTCGCTGTTCTTCATGTCCCGACCGGTGATGCAGGCATTAAAGGAAGGGAGAAACGATATCAAAATCTACCCGGTATTCTATGATAAATACTATGTGGTGGCACCGAAAAAGACTCAGATGTCGATGTACGTGCAAGATACCAGGGAGTTGACCAACTTAGTGGCGGACTCCAGCAAGCAGGTGGTAGTCTTCTATAATCTATTCAATGGGATTAAAGTAGGAAAAGAAGACGATCGGTTTTACAACGGGGTGATTTCCTACGCCACCCTGCTGGGAGATTTTTATGAGGGGGCTGGATGACCAAGACATCAACATGGGTTTGATATATGATAGCAATGGCAATAGCCTGAAAACGGATATCTTGCAATATCTCACCCTGTTTCACTTTTCCCGCTATGAGAAGAGTGATAAAATTAGTCTGAAGCTAGACCCTTACGAGAATATAATTGGGGATGATGGGGTAGGGGCGCTGTCAATTGTTCCTCACAGCACCCAAAAAGTGGAATTTAACCTTCTGGCCTTCTTGACAGAAGCGAGGCGGGCCTTGAATGTACAAAAAGGAGGCCGATAGGTAGGATCAATAGGGCCACAGGAGCCAGAGCCTCTGGGCGACGTTATAGCGAATCTCGGCATTGATGTGATACAGCCGCCCGAACCCTAAAGGGTCCGGC
The DNA here is from genome assembly GCA_014324065.1 of Hormoscilla sp. SP12CHS1. Taxonomy (GTDB): domain Bacteria; phylum Cyanobacteriota; class Cyanobacteriia; order Cyanobacteriales; family Desertifilaceae; genus Hormoscilla. The sequence continues at coordinate 15,243 of JACOMV010000179.1, forward strand.
TACTCGAACCAAGCCCGCCTGCGCGGGCTATTCGTGAGATTCATCCATCTCCGACAGCAGATAACACAAAGGATGAGAACTACTATACCAGCGAATATAAAATGAGGAGAAACTTAACTATCTATTATGGCTGAACTAACAATTAAAGTGCCAGATGAACTGGCTAAACGCTTACAACCTCTCGAAAATCGTCTGCCCGACTTGCTGAGTTGGCTGGTAGACAATATTTACCCGAGAGATTCGGCGCCGGAGTTACTTCTAGCAGTTGCTAGTCCCACTGACCTGCCGCCAGTTTATGGGGAAGTAATTGATTTTTTAATCAATGCTCCTAGTCCTCAAGAAATTGCAAGGTTTAAAGTTTCTTCAGCAGCGCAGGCGCATTTGCGATCGCTCTTATATAAAAACAGAGAAGCAACTCTGAACGAAACAGAAATAGCTGAACTCGATCTGTACGAACAGCTAGATCGACTGATCATTTTACTAAAGGCTCGCTCCTATAGTTTTAAATAAAAATGAGTTCTCCTTTAATTCCTTCTCCTTTGCGCAAGTTGGTAATCGAACGGGCGAAGGGTAAATGCGAATATTGCTTGATTAGTGAAGAGTTTTCTATGTACAGTCATGAAATTGACCATATTATTGCCCTGAAACATGGGGGTGAAACAATTGCATCTAATTTAGCATTGTCCTGTTTACCCTGCAATCGTCACAAAGGATCTGATTTAGCTAGTTTAGACCCAATTACTGGAGAAATAGTACCTTTGTTCAATCCTCGTCGCCAATCATGGGCCGAGCATTTTAGGTTAAATAATGCTATGATTGTAGGAATAACTCCAGTAGGAAGGGCTACTGTATTTTTGCTGAAATTTAACGTCCCAAATCGCCGATTTAATCGTCAAGCATTGATTGATGAAGAACTGTATCCTTAGAGCGATCGCAGCAAGCTCATGCACAATGAGGGTAAAAATGCTAGAATTAATTAGTTTAAGATGTTATTAGTCGGTTGAAACCGACTTCAGCTATTAGCAGGGGGTTTGAACCCCCTGCGGGATGACAGCGAAGAGAACAGGGAAGTGAAGAGTGAAGGAGGTAGATAAAAATGATCGCAGAAGATTTAGGACGCTTGTTCGAGGTGGGGTTCAACATTGGGATCCTCGCCTATATTCGCGAAAAGAATATCAAACATAAATTTGGTACATTTTTTGAACGAGACCTGCAAGAGTTGCGCTTCCCCCAGATACATCGGCGGATAGTCGATCGGGCGGGGGTGGTGGATGCGTCCCATCGCCAGACGATCGGCAAATGGAGTTTATTTTTCCTGCAAAAAGGGTTTCTTTGCGGTCTCAACAGTTGAACGTGCTCAACTTGATTCTAGCTCAAGATGAATAATCGGTGGGATCGTCGGTGTCCCCGGTCAAAGGAGGTAAACAATGGAATGGAAAAGATATTACTTCAAGCTGGAGATGGAACAGTTACCAGAGCGAATTTGGACGCAGTTCAAATCCAGCGAGATTGTGCAGGAGATGAAGATGCAGTCAAAATCGGAAATAATTGAGTCGATCGACCAATTGCCAGAAGCAATTTTGGATAAAATGCGACATACTGTTGAAATGGTTTGGCGGGAATTTGACAAACAGTTAATGGTACAGCTTGTTCAGGAAACAAGTAGAACATTTTTGTGCTAAACTAGAGCTATACTCAATGCAGACCCAATTCAGCT
>JACOMV010000180.1 GCA_014324065.1 Hormoscilla sp. SP12CHS1
TTCAATTAGACTACATAAGTAGTAATAATTGAACTTGTAATCATTGTATAATACATTTTGTCGTGCGGAATGTAGGTTATAAGCAGTGCGCGACTTAGGAGCGCTATTGATTCTTGAGATGCTCCCAGGTTTTCGCCAAATGAGGAAACTGTCCCAAAAACGGATAATATTTGATTTCAAAACCCCGTGCCTTCAGTTCCTATGGAAAAAGTTTTAGCTGTAGATTTGGATGGGACCCTGCTGCATCCCGAACCAGAGGCGATCGCAGTCTGGAGTCGTTCCCGTTACCAGTATATGAGCGCAATGGCGGCCCGGCTACTAGAGGAAATTAGTCACCAGATGCCAGTGGCGATCGCCAGCGCCCGGAATGCCCAAAGCGTCAAAATACTGGTGGACCAACTGCCGCAGGTAAACTTTTGTGGCTTTGTCACCGAAAATGGTCTGGTAGCCAGAAGGCACCTGCACCCAGTTGCCAATGGATCTGAGTGGGACATAGTAGCCAATTTACTCCCAGATTGGCTGCGCATCACCGGTTACGAACAATGTCTCGGTCTGATTCCGCCCACATCTGTGGACAACCCGGAAGCTATCTTGCGGTCCGTCCTCTGCCAAACCGCCAAGCATGGACATATTTATTTAGACCGACATAAAATATTTGTCTATCCAACCCTTGCGAACAAACTATCCGGACTGGAGAAGTTGGGCCTTCAACCCTGGATGGCCCTGGGCAATGACCTGAATGACTGGGAAATGCTGGGACATGCCCTCCACCCAGCTACTCTGGCTGATGCTCATGAGAAAGTTAAAGATGTGGTTAAATCTAAGGAAGGGGGTTACTGCTCCCCTGCTATATCTCATGCTGGGACACGTGATATATTATTATGGATTCAGGGCCTTTGCGCCAGCCGCAGATCGAGCATCGGTCCAGTAGAAGGTGGGGTGGGGATGTAGTTGCCAAAATTTTCAGGCGACTCCCGCCACCACAGTAAAAGATAAAAATTGCGAAGGGTTGATTGTTAATTTCAAGTTACAATTAGCGGTTAGCAATTAGCGATTAGCAATTAGCAATTAGCAAACATGGCGGAACTGAAAGCGAAAGTAACCCTAGGGAAAAAGGGCGATGAAGCCTACATTCCCATCCACAAACTGATAGTTACCCTGCATTGGACGGCAAATGTGGATTTAGACCTGATGGCATTCTACAAAACTAATGACGGTCGCACCGGCGCAGTATTGTCCGCAAATTACCCAGGCGGTAACCAGGGCAGTCTCAGTAGCTTCCCCTATATTAAACTCAGTCAGGATGCTGGTGTAGGGGCGAGAGGCGGCGATAATCAGGAAGAGTTAGGGATCTCCAAATTGGATAAAATGGCAGAAGTATACATCTGCACCATCAACTATACTGATGCCAGCGCCAGGAAAGATAGTTCGTTCAGCGACTATGATGGTGGTGTGGTGGTGCGAGACGACAGAGGTGAGTCGGTAGCGATCCCTTTGGATGCAACGGAAAAAGGTCACATTGCCATTATCGCGAAAATTGATAATACTAGCCCCATCGGTGCGAAACTGATTAACGAAAACCGGATCGTCAGTTTAGGCAAATTCGCTAGTAGCATTCCCGGTGCGGAAAATATTTTGGGCTAACAGGAGATTTATTGAAGTCAAAATATGGCGGAACTAAAACCGAAAGTCACTCTCCAAACTAAGGGAGAGGAAGCATATATACCGATCGAGCAGTTAATGATCGCCCTCAGCTGGACTGCCGACGTGGATTTGGATTTGATGGCATTCTATCAAACTAAGGACGGTCGCACTGGGGGGGTGGTGTCTGATAACTACCCCAGTGGGGACATGGGTTCCTTGAATAGCTTTCCTTTTATTCAACTGAGTGGCGATGCTGGTGTGGGTGCAGTCGGTGGCGAGAATGAAGAAGTGTTGCGCATCACTCGCCTGGATGAGATGGCCTTCGTCTATATCTGCACTATTAACTATACCGATGCGATCGAGAAAAAAGAGTCCTCTTTCAGCGCCTATGATGGTACGGTCAGAGTGGTAGGCAACCAGGGCGACTCAGTAGAAGTGCCGTTGAATTCGCCGGAAAAAGGTTCGGTGGCTGTGGTGGCCAAAATAGACAATACTAGCCCGATCGGTGCTAAGTTGATTAACGAAAACCGGATTATGAGTTTGGATAGCTTCGAGACGGACATTCCTGGCTCTCACGTGATATTAACATAACATAGGAGGTACAACTGATGAGTTGTATGAATTGGCTCAACACCCAGACAAAAAATCTGCAAGAGGCTGTTGGCCGCTTTAAAAACAAAGACTTTCTGGAGGCAGTTGTAGCTGGGTGCGCCTTGGTGGCGGCGGCGGACGGACATATCGATGTTTCCGAAAAGCAAAAGATGACGGGTTTCATCGAACGCAGTCCCGAACTCCGTGTCTTTGATATGAGGGAGGTGCTGGAGAAGTTTAACAAGTATGCATCGGATTTTGAATTCAATTTTGACATCGGCAAGCGACAAGCATTAAATGCGGTGGTCAAAATCAGGGAAAATGAAGAAGCCGCAAAATTGTTGGTGACGGTTTGTTGCGCGATCGGGGCGGCGGACGGCGATTTTGATGATGATGAGAAGAACATTATCAGAGAAATGTGCAAAGAATTGACCTTAAGTCCAGCGGAATTTAAGTTGTAAAATCCGGTAGGGGGGACCACAGTCCCCTCGTTTGAGTTAGAATATAAATAGTTGTATTTGAGGAGAATGAACTAGGTCTACTGAAGAAATAAAAAGGCAGTTTGCCGAACATGTTAAACTGAGGGGATATGATGACCATCGATCGCCAGGAGGAAAGAGAAATCATGGAATTCGCAGTTAACCAGGGTTTAACCATGGATGAAGGGTTGGCCATTCTCGTGAGAGTCTGTCAAGAAAGAAACTATACTCTCGAAAGAGATATTGAAACCAGAGCATTTGAGGTGCTGACCCAGTTTGCAACGAATGACGGCAAAATTGACAAAAAATTCTTTTTTGATGCCGTCGGGATTATGCAAAACATGAGTAAAGGTAAATTAAGCGAGGTGCAATGCCAAAAGAAAGCGAAGCAAATTGTCCTGGATAATAACTGGCAGATTAAAACTGGATTATTTGGTCCTGATTGGTTTAAAAAGATTTAAGCCATGCCGATTTTTCGGGTGGGAGAGGTTCACGTATTTATACGTATGTATACCACCATATTACCACAGGGAGAGGTAAAATGACGGAAATCAAAGCAAAAGTAACATTGACAAAAAAAGGAGAAGAAGCTTACGTCTCGGTTAAGCAACTGATGGCCAAGCTGAAATGGACAGCAGCAGTAGACCTAGATTTGATGGCCTTCTATAAAGCAAAAGATGGTCGAGTTGGCGCTGTTTTTTCCGAGAATTATAGCGGCGGCTCAATGGGGAGTCTGAATTCATTTCCGTTCATGCAATTGAGTGAAGATGCCGGTACTGATGCTATGGAGGATGAAGATGAAGAAGTCTTGCGCATTACAAAATTAGATGATTTGGCAGCAGTTTATATCTCGGCACGATCGACTTCACGGGGGCGAGGCAAAATCGACAGACTTCCTACAGCAATTACGATGCCTATGTATTGCTGATCGATGACAAAAACGAATCTGTAGCAGTACCCCTAGATTCTCCTCAGTCTGGCACTGTCGCAATCATTGCTAAAATTGACAACACTGGCTTTATGGGCGCTAAGTTGGTGAATGAAAACCAGATTATGGACCTGGAGACATTTCAAGCAACTATTCCCGGTGCCAGCAGCTTGCAATTGTTATCTAAAGCCGCTTTACTAGAGAAAAAGTTGGAACAGCAAGCGCCCCAAATTTGGCAGCTGGATAAGAAGGCAACTCTGGCAATTAAAAAAGCCAACCTGACGGATCGCCAAGCTAAGGTGGCCCTTTGCCTTGATATCTCGGCGTCCATGAGTTCTCTGTATAGGTCAGGGAAAATTCAACAGTTTGCCGAGAAGATTCTGGCCTTGGGATGTCGCTTTGACGATAATGGGTCGATCGACATCTTCCTGTTTGGGGCTAATTCCCATAGCGTCGGGGACATGAATGTTGATAATTTCGCCAACTTTATTCCGCAGATCCTGAAGAAGTACCCTCTGGAAGGTTCTACTTACTATGGCAAGGCGATGCAGACGATCAGAAACTTCTATTTCCCCGATGGCAAGGGAGAAATGAGAAAGTCACCAGTTGCCTCAAATATCCCGGTTTACGTGATGTTTGTGACCGATGGAGCCACCTTTGACGAGCAGATTACCGAACGACAGTTGAAGTGGTCCTCCTATGAGCCGATTTTCTGGCAATATATGGCGATCGGGAAGTCTCGCCGGGACATCAAAAAAGGGGGGTTAGGAGGTTGGCTAGCCAAGGCTTTTGTGAGCGATTTTGCTTTTCTGGAACGCCTGGATGAAATGAGGGTAGATACCTGGACAATGCCAATTTCTTCAGCGTGGAAGATCCCGAAAGCATTTCGGATGATGAACTCTACGAACTGCTGATGAGTGAATATCCCACCTGGGTGAAATTAGCGCAGAACAAAGATATTACGCCCAATACGGTGGGCACCACCTAGTAGTTCGTAGGGTGGGCAGCGCCGGCACCTCCGGCACCGCCCACCAGGAGAAATGAATGATAAAATAAGTAGGGTGGGCACTGCCTAGGCTGTTCCCTTTGTTCTCGGCCGGATCCGAATTCAGCCCTTGCCACCGCCCACCCTAGCCGATAATAAATTGTCGATTTATTTGCCAATAAAAAAATTGTGGTAAGATAGAGTCTGACAAGAAAATGGGAGTGGAGACAACCATAATGACTGGATTAGAAGTATTACAATCTGTCCAATTTGTCACGGTAGAAGGAAAAAGACTAGCTGTCTTGAGTGCTGAAGATTGGGAAGCCATGATAGAATGGTTGGAAAATGTTGAAGATGTGCAAATAGCCCAGAGTGCTTTCGCTCAATTACAAGCAGCAGGAGGCGATCGCTCCAAAGCAGGTTGGTTGAAATGGGACTCTGTAGAGAAGGAGTTAGAGTGAAACGCTATACAGTTTACATCACCCCTGAAACATTCAGTGAAATAAAAAACCTTCCAGGGAACATACGACAGCGTGTCAGACAAGAGATTATAAAATTGGCGGAAAATCCTCGCCCGTCTCGCAGTAAAATGCTTAACGTGCCTAACTTTGAAAACGAGTTATGGCGACTGCGGCTGGATAGTTGGCGGATATTGTATGCGATCGCAGAAGTGGATATGGTGGTAGACGTAGTTGCTGTGCGTAAACGCCCGCCATATGACTACGGAGACTGATAAACAACTTACGGTAATATCCATAGGGTGGGCATGCCCCCCGCGCGGGATAACAGCGAAGTTAAGAGTTGAGTAGGAGAAAAAAATGGCAGAACTGAAAGCAAAAGTAACTCTGAAGGAAAAGGGTGAAGAAGCATATGTTTCACTCAAGCAACTGATGACATCTCTGAAATGGACGGCGGCAGTTGACTTGGATTTGATGGCATTTTACAAGGCCAAAGACGGTCGCGTGGGTGGGGTTTTCTCAGATAATTACGCTGGGGGTTCCATGGGCAGCCTCAACTCATTTCCTTTCATCCAGCTGAGTGGAGATGCTGGGGTAGGGGCCACGGGAGGCGAGAATGAAGAAACTCTCCGCATTACGAAACTGGATGATTTGGCAGAACTCTATATCTGCACGATTAATTTTACTGATGCAGTCGGGAACCGCGATCGGGCCTTTAGCAGTTATGATGCTTACGTAGTGGTTGTCGATGACAAGGGCGAATCAGTGGCAGTACCTCTGGATTCTACGGAACCGGGAACGGTGGCAGCGATCGCCAAAATTGATAACACCGGATTCATGGGAGCCAAAATGATTAATGAAAACCGGGTGATGGATATGGCGACCTTCCAAAAAACTATTCCCGGGGCCAATACCCTGAAACTTTCTTCAAAAGTGGTGCTGCAACGCAAGGGAGATTCGGCACGACTGAAGGCAAAATATGGTGGCGGACTGGGGGAAATTTTGGTCAATCTTAACTGGAATCAGGGACAACCGCAGCCGCAAAAAAAAGGATTATTGGGAACCTTGCTGGGAGGAGGACAAAGCGGCGGCATTGACCTGGACTTGGGTTGCTTATTTGAAATGACCACGGGAGAAAAGGGCGCGATCCAACCCTTGGGAAATGCCTTTGGTGCCTTCGATCGCCCTCCATATATTCTCCATTGCGGGGACGATCGCACGGGTGCATGGTCATCAGGAGAAAATATGCGAATCAATGGCGAGAGACTTCGGGAAATTAAACGGATTTTGGTCTATGCTTATATTTACGAAGGCGTTGCCAATTGGTTAGAAGCAGATGGCATTGTCACCATTATGCAGTCCGGTGCCCCCGATATCGTCGTGGCCTTGGACGAGGCGCGAAACAAAATGGCTATGTGCGCGATCGCCTTATTTGAGAATATCGGCGATACCTTCAGCGTCAAGAAAGTCGTGCAATATTTCTCCGGACAACGAGAAATGGATCGGGCCTTCAACTGGGGGCTGCAATGGGTCGCCGGATCTAAATAATTGTCTCGTAGGACAGGCGTCTCGCCTGTCCGTCCTCAATTTGCAATTCTCAATTTTACGTCCAAGTGCGGCAAATGCCTTCTTCAAAACATCCAGCGGTTTATGTTTAGATAGAGAAGAGGAAATTATCCGTTCTCTGCGCAGTCAGTATGACGAACTGGCCCGCTACCGCGACGGTCAGATGAAACTTTCTGGGGAAAATCTCAGTTTTGTAATCTAGCCCCTGCGCAGCGGAGGGAGCCCGGAGCGTGGGCTTTGTTCATGTAGCCGGACCCTTTAGGGTGAGGGCGGGCGACGCAAATATGAGATGCAAGAGTATTTTATCCGCGAGATCCAGCAAGCTGTTGCCTCTGAGTTAAATATCCAAGTTCTGGCTCTCTGCAAGGGCGATCAGCGCAAGTTTAGCCAACAAGTTGTCGGCGATCTGAGCAAAAATCGGGTGTCCAGACAAGAAGCAGAGAAAATCTTGCAGCTGGGTTACGCGATCGCGATCTGCGATCGTCCGCTTTGTAGTACCGAAACTCAGGCAATGGAGGCGGTCTGCACCTGCTTGGGTTGTGAAGTTGTGTTGGTGCAGGCAATGATTAGCCAAAATCGGGCGATCGGCTAATCTGGTGTTATAATGCAATCATAGGATTTAGTAGGGTGGGCATCGCCCACCAGAGAGGGTCGGGCCCACCAGGAGGGAGAAAAAAATGGCAGAACTGAAAGCAAAAGTAACTTTGAAGCAAAAGGGCGAAGCAGCTTACATCTCAGTCAAGCAACTGCTAGTCACCCTGAAATGGACAGCAGCAGTTGATTTAGATTTGATGGCCTTTTACAAAGCCAAAGACGGTCGAGTTGGTGCAGTATTTTCCGAAAACTATGCCGGAGGTTCTCTGGGTAGCCTCAACTCATTTCCTTTTATCCAGTTGAGTGGGGATGCAGGGGTGGGGGCTGTGGGGGGAAATAATGAAGAAACTCTGCGCATCACCAAATTGGATGACTTGGAGCAGTTGTATATCTGCACGCTCAATTTTACTGATGCCGTATATAACCGGGATGTATCCTTTGGCAATTATGACGCTTATGTCGTGGTTGTGGATGAAAAGAGCAAATCAATAGGGGTTTTTCTCGATTCTCAAGAGCCTGGTCTAGTGGCAGTTATTGCTAAGATTGATAATACTGACTTCATGGGACCTATGCTGGTGAATGAAAACCGCATCATGTCCCTGGCCACGTTTAAGGCAACTATTCCTGGGGCAAATCTGTTGCAGCTGACTTCTAAAATTGTCTTAAAGCAAAAAGGCGATCGGGCCCCCATCCCGGTGAAAAATCTGCGCGTGACCATGAAATGGAAGGCGGCAGTTGATTTGGATTTACATGCCTACTTTCAGACCAAACTGACTGCCCCTGCCGGCGGTAATTTCTTCACTAAATTACTGGGTGGCGGCAGTGGCAAGCCCGGAGATGAAGGTCACGTCTATTACGCCAACCGGGGCAGTAAAAAATCTTTTCCCTGGATCTATCTGGATCGCATCCTTTGACAAAGCGATAAAAATCAAACCAGATGACTACGAAGCCTGGTACATCCGGGGCAATGCGCTGGAGAAGTTGTCAAGGTATGATAAGGCGTTCGCATCCTATGACAAAGCGATAAAAATCAAACCAGATTACCAATCAGCCTGGTGGCGCCGGGGCTATGCGCTGCTTCAGTTGTCAAGGTATGATGAGGTGAT
>JACOMV010000181.1 GCA_014324065.1 Hormoscilla sp. SP12CHS1
ACACACACTCTCGCGCTAGTCTCCATATCCGGAGCATGTCGCCCATGGCTATGTGCAATTATTTTTGTCTAACTACTTACATTATGTAATCACTGCAGAGCAGCAAAATACTACATTTGTGCTACAATTTGTCGTGCGGAATGTGGGTTATTAGTCTGTTTTAACCTACTTGGCGCCTCGAAACCTGGGGACCGCCTGAGAACGCGGGGGTTTGAACGGCGGGATGACAGCGAAGCGAGTGAATTACAGGTATTACCCATTCAGGGTTGCCTTAGTAGCCACTTCCTCGATCCGATCGCCCTCTCCTGTCAACAGCAATAGATCTTCTAGTTGGAATTTCATGGCGCTGTCTACAGGATTATGTAGTTTACCATGTCGGCGCACCGCCTGCACGACTACATTATATTCAGTCTGTATAGCTGCTGGGTGCATTCCCACCAAAGGAGACTCTGCTGCTAAACTCACCCAATGACTAGATTCCTGACTAATTTGACAGCGACCCAACATCAAATCTTGAAAAGCTGCCAGTTCCTCTGGTTCCCCAACCACGAGGAGTCGATCTGGCGATCGCAAAGTGGTCAGACCTTTGGGATAGTAACTGATATCATCTCCTTGTTGAATTGCCATCACGGTCACCCCGGTCCAGTTGCGGATATCTGCCGTCGTCAATGTACTCCAATCTAAAGGGGCTCCTTTCTGTAAAGTTACCCATTCGCCGTGAAGTTCTGGTGCTGCATCGGTCAAAGCTTGCTGCTGCTTCCTCGGGACGCAATCGGCTCTCACGCTGAGATAATGATCTGTGTGAATAGCTTTAATTACAGAATGGATGTTGGAGGGATGTTCTCCCAGAGTTGCCAGCATATGTGCGCCCATTTCCAGCGCTGCTTCAAATTCCGGTTGCACTACTTCCCGCGCCCCCAACTGAATCAGCAGGTCAATTTCATTATTATAGTGGGAACGGGCCACTACGTCTAGTCCGGGGGCAAATTCTAACGCCCGTTTCAGTAACAACCGCGTACTGGCAGGATCCGGGAGGGCGATCGCCAGGGCTTTAGCTTTTTCCAAATGGGCTTTCTCCAATACCAATTCCGAATCAGCATCCCCAAAAATATAAGGAATTTGCTGATGTCTCAACCTTTGGATGGCTGCTTCGCTATTCTCCATTACTAAGACTTGATGCCCCCGATCTTGCAGGATTTTGACGATCACTTGGCCGACTCGTCCGTAACCTGCCACTACTATATGATCGCGCATTTTTTCGGGAATTGATAGGGCTTTAGTGTCCCGAAACCGCCGCAGGTAATTTGCCAGAAAGGGCAGTTTTGCCAGTTCATCCGCTATCCGGGGAGACCATCTGATCCACAAGGGTGTTAGCACTAAGGTTATACCTGTCGTTCCCAATAGCAGCAGATACTTTTCCTCAGTTATGAACCCTTGCTGGAAACCGATAACCGCTAAGACAAAGGAAAATTCCCCGATCTGATTTAGTCCTAAACTGACGATAACCGCCGTTTTGAAGGAGTAGCCAAAGTTGAGGACGATCGGCAGAATAATCCCGGCTTTTCCTACCATTACAATAGCGACTATACCGAGGATAGCGCCAAAATTATGGAAAATAAATACTGGGTCTATCTGTATCCCGATGGAGGAAAAAAACAGACTAACCAAGGTGTCCCGCAGGGGCAATATTTTTGCTAAAGCTTGGTCGGAGTAATCAATTTCTGATATCATTAAGCCAGCGACAAATGCCCCCAGCTCCATAGAAAGATCGATCTTTGCTGTCATCAAGGCAACTCCCAAACAAAGGACGATCGCGGTCAACAGAAAAAGTTCGCTACTCTCAGTCTGAGCGATGCTTTTAATCAGTCGGCGAACGAGCCACCGGCCAGGGACTAAAGCAGCAGTCAGGAACAGTACCAATTTCAGCAAAGTACTCAGGATAGCTGCGGTAATATTTGCCGGATCCTGGAGGGCGGGGAGAATAGCTAACATCATAGCTAAAGTGAAGTCTTGGGCAATCAAAATTGCCATCATCACTTGACCATGTCGAGTATGGGTTTCTCCCCGTTCCATAAGAGTTTTCAGCACTACAGCAGTAGAAGAGAGGGAGAGTATAACTCCCAGAAATATTCCCTGGGTCAGTCCCTCTACCCAACCAATGAGGGGGGCGATGAAGGCCACAAGAGCGATCGTCAGACCAATTTGCAGTGAACTAGCTTTCAGGAGAATATCCCGAAAGCGTTTGAGTTCGGTGAGAGAGAATTCGACACCGTAGCCGAATAGCAAGAAGATAATGCCAATAGCAGCGATGTCTTTAATTTCGCTGGCATTATTTAACAGCTTGAGACCAAAGGGGCCTAAAATTAAACCGCTAGCTAAATAACCTAGAAAGACGGGTTGACGCAAGCGGTGGGCCAGGTAGCCTCCCAAAGCAGATGCTCCCAGGACTGTGGTAATATCTATAAGCAAATTATGTTGTTCTGCTGCCATGTTCTGTTATGCTGGTTTGTTATGCTGGTTCTGTCGGTTTATTTATAATAACGGAAAACAGATCGCCAGTGAGGTTACTGACGAACATTTACAATTATCCTTTCTCAGCTTTCCCCAGCCAGTCGCAAAGCCTCTTGGATTAAATTTTCTGACAGCCGAAACCCGGTTTCCTGCAATGAGTACAGCAGCGGCTTTATTTCAGGAATGACCCCTCTTTTCTTAGCGCGTAGCAGCATTCCTACCGTACCAGTAACTTGCAGTCCTAGTTTTTTTGCTACAGCCCTAGCTTTTTTCTCATCCAGAATAACTACCACATCCTTCAGTTCGATCGCGAGGGCAATAGCTTCTGCTTCCCCACGATGTATACTCTCCTGTAACACGGTAACGAACGCGGTATTTTGTACTGCTTGCACCCTCAGCCAACTCAGATTTATCCCCACCTCAGTCTGCACAGCCGGAGGTGCAAACACAACTGGAAACACTTGAGGTAGTATTTCCAGTTGTCCAATTCTTTGTAAGCCTATCAAACAGGTAGAGTTGGTTACAGCTTTGTCACTCACAGGTTCATCTCTCTTTCTAAGTCTTCAGCGGGATAGTCGAACACGGGGATCTCCATTTTACCTAACAACTCCATGAAAGTTGGTCTGGAGTAACCTGCTAACTCTGCCGCTTGCCCGAGGGATAGCTTTCCGGTTTCGTATAGTTTTCCCATCAGCAGCAATTTCGCTTCCTCCACGGATACATCGTAGGGCAATTCTACTCTTAGTTCGTTCTTCATAGTCAACTCCGGAAATTAATAGTTGAGTAACTGACATGCCAGCCTTGATTGATGATTATATCACAAAAATGCAGTTTGCACCCTCAGATCGATCCTAATATCCAGTTGTCCAATTCTTTGTAACCCTATTAGGGAAGTTGAGTTGGTTACAGCTTTGTTGTCCAACGGTTAACCTCCCTTTCTAAATCTTCAGCTGGATAGTCGAACACGGGGATCCCCATTTTACCTAACAACTCCATGAAAGTTGGTCTGGAGTACCCTGCTAACTCTGCCGCTTGCCCTAGGGATAGCTTTCCGGTTTCGTATAGTTTCCCCATCAGCAGCAACTTCGCTTCCTCCACGGATACATCGTAGGGCAATTCTACTCTTAGTTCGTTCTTCATAGTCAACTCCTGAAATTTATGGGAGCACAACTGACATTCTTGCTTTTAATGATTATATCCCGTAAATGCCGTTCAGTCCTCAAGCAACCCTTAGGGAGGACTTTAGTCCTCACTACGAACAATTACCTATAGCATAATCCAATTCGGTAATCAAGGGGTAATGATCCGAACCAATATCTTTGCCTACTCTACTGTCGATTACTTTTATTTCTGGACTGACGAGACAATAATCTAGAGGAATTGAGAAAATTGGCGCATCAACTGGCCATGTCGGTTGCACCCCAAACCCCGATCTCCCGTTTTTCAGTCCCGAGTCCCGAATAAATTTTCTGTAATAGGGAGACCACATGGTTGTATTCAAATCTCCGACCACAATTACCGGTTTATTTTTTAACTGCTGCACCCGATCGCTTATTTCTGCAAGTTGTTGGTTGCGCCAATAAAAATATTCTTGACTAACAGGAGGTAGTGGGTGAGTCGCGATCAGTGAAACAACATGTTCTTGCAGTTTGATATCTGCTATTAAAGTAGGAATATCGTACTCTCCTACAGATTTTACCTCAAGATTATCCAAAGGTATATAACTGTAAATGCCTATGCCGAAATTATCAAATCTCGGTTTGAGGAATCTGTAGGGAAAAAGCGCATGAATAGCAGCGAGTTCTGTTGTCCCGATTTTATCTATTTCTTCGACAACAACTACATCTGGTCTTTCTTGCTTAACTAGGGAAATAAACTCAGAGTAACGTTGATTCTTTGTATGCACGTTAGCCAGCAATATTTTCAAATGTACTTCTGATGTCTTATTTGCTATATTAACTCCATACCAAGGTAGCACTTCAAATCCGTTTATAGTCAGGCAGAATAAACATACAAACAACCAACTTTTTCGCCGGGCTACTAATAATAATATCAACACAATGAAGTTAATAATTAAATATTTAACCTTGAAATGGGAAGTCAGTTCAAAATATCTGTGAACTTGCCCCAAGCAACCAGTTATAGTCAATATCGTACTCGCAAGCAATCCTGGAATTGCTAAGCATAAGCAGATATTTTTGATGTTGATTTTTCCGCTAGTTTCCTGATTCATATTTTATCGCTTCGGTGCTAGCGCTCACTGCGAGCGCCACTTCCGGAAATGCCCATAGGGAAATATTTGCATGATCTTTCAGAATTACTTGGCTTTGATAACCCTTAGGACTCGGTTCGCGAAAAACGTACAATTGACGATTATTAACATCTAATACCCAGTAATCAGCAATTCCCGACTTAGCGTAAACTTTGGCTTTTAATTCCCTATCGCTTCTGAGAGTGGTATCCGCGACCTCAATAATCAGATAAACTTCACGAGGAGTCGGATGGTGGTCTTCATAGTATAATGGATCTGGCATGACCACGGCAATATCTGCTTCAGGTTCCGAATAATCATCTAACCGCACGGGATCTTGTAGCCGCACCAACACCTGTTCTCCCAGACGATTTCTCAGTAAGTTATCTGTGCGTGCAACTGCTGCACTATGAGGGGTTCCTTTCACTGGCTTCTTGATTATCTGTCCTTCAATTAATTCTACCTTTTCGTCTGGATCGATAATTCCCATTTCTCCCAGGCGATGATATTCTTCAACAGTCAAACGACGAATATCTACAAGCATCTTTATCTCCTGTATATTTGGCGGGAAACTATCCGTTAAAGTAAGGTGGGCGGTGCCCACCCTACAATTTTAACAATGATCTAGCCCGCGCAGGCGGGCTTTGTTTTTGTAGCCCCAGGTTTTAACCTGGGGGTGGTGGCGGATTTAAATCTGGAAGGTGGTGGGTGGTGCCCTACGAGTTTACACAGCAGTCAATACTTTATCTACAGATTGTACCTGATTGAGGATATTTTGCAGTTCCTCTCCTTCAATAACCTCTGTTTCTAAGATTTGCTGGGCAATTTTCTCCAACAAATCATGATTGCTCTTCAGGATATTCAAGGCTTTCTGATGAGCAGTTTCGACAATTTCCTTGACTTCATCATCGATCGCCTTAGCGGTTTCGTCACTTACCATCCTACGGGGGTTCATCATCCCGCCATTTCCCAGAAAATTATTCTGGGAATCTTTCTGGTAAGCAAGGGGACCTAACACCTTAGACATCCCGAAAGTTGTCACCATCTGTTCTGCCATATCTGTGGCCCGTTGCAAGTCATTGGAAGCACCCGTGGTGATGCTGTTAAACACAATTTCTTCTGCGGCACGTCCCCCTAGCAATGTGGCAATTTCACCTCGCAGTTCCCCTTCGTCCTTTAAGAAACGGTCTTCCGTTGGCAACTGCAACGTGTAACCTAAAGCTGCCATCCCCCGAGGGACGATCGAGATTTTTGCCACCCCAGCAGTACCGGACATGGCCGCACCTACTAAGGCGTGACCGACTTCGTGATAAGCAACGATCTTTTTCTCCTTTTCATTCAGGACGCGGCTTTTCTTTTCTAAACCTGCCACTACTCTTTCAATAGCTTCCTTAAAGTCTGCTTGGGAAACAGTTTCCCGCTTATTCCGGGCCGCTAATAATGCTGCTTCATTCACCAAATTTGCCAAGTCCGCCCCGGCAAAACCTGGCGTCTGAGTGGCGATCGCCTTCAGGTCCACGTCCGACCCCAACTTCACCTTACCGGCATAAATTTCCAAGATTTTCCAGCGTCCCGACAAGTCCGGACGGTCTACCAACACCTGGCGATCGAACCGTCCGGGACGTAACAGCGCCGCGTCTAGACTTTCCGGGCGGTTAGTAGCAGCCAGCACGATGACAGTGGCATCCCCGACAGCAAAACCATCCATCTCCGTCAGCAATTGATTGAGGGTCTGTTCTCGTTCGTCATTGCCGCCGTAGAAACCGCCCGTAGCCCGGGACTTGCCGATCGCATCAAGTTCGTCAATGAAAATAATACATGGCGCTTTCTTCTTCGCCTGATCGAACAGGTCGCGCACCCGGGCCGCCCCGGTACCCACAAACAGTTCGACAAACTCCGAACCAGAGATACTGAAAAAGAGCACTCCCGCTTCACCTGCTACAGCTTTCGCCATCAGGGTCTTACCCGTACCGGGAGGGCCGACCAGCAGCACACCCTTGGGGATACGGGCCCCAATGGCAGTAAACCGATCGGGAGATTTCAGGAATTCGACAATTTCCTCTAATTCAGTCTTAGCTTCTTCCACCCCTGCCACATCATTAAAAGTGACTTTATTCTCATCGTCTTGGACATAGACTTTTGCCTTACTCTTGCTGAGCGAAAGAGCACCTTGGGGGCCACCGCGACCAGCGCCGCGACTGAGGAAAAACTGCCAGATGCCGATAAAGATTAATGGCGGAATTACCCAGCTGAGGAGAGTAGTAAACCAGCGATTCTGTGGTGGTGGCGTTGCGGCGAACTCAACCCCTTTATCCTCTAGCCGTTGGGGTAATTCTAGATCGAAGATCGGCGTGGTAGACAGCACTTGTCCTGGTTGGTTGTCGTCACCTTTGAGCTGGTAGCGGATCTCGTCTTGACCCAAGGAAACTGCTACTACATTCCCATTTTCCACCTGGTCAATGAAAAAGCTATAGGGAACGCGAGTAATTGACGGACCGAACAATTGTGGCAAAAACAGATTTGCCAGTAAGAATGCACCCGCCAGCAAAAACAGTATGTTGGCTATCTGGCGCGATCGAGGCGGTTGGGGATTGTCTTTTACACTCATAATTTTTGCTTATTGGACAAATTTGACCTCGCTATGGGTGGGATTGCCCACCTGACTGCATTGTCACCGACCAAGCCACCTCTGCACTAGGGGAGGAAACCGATCGGGAGTAGAGAGATCGCCCCGTTTGTAGTAAGCGCTTTAGCGCTTTCCCGTTTGTAGTAAGCGCTTTAGCGCTTTCCCGTTTGTAGTAAGCGCTTTAGCACTTACTGGTGGGCGGTGCCCACCCTACGAGTTGCCGTTTGTAGCAAGCGCTTTAGCGCTTTCCCGTTTGTAGTAAGCGCTTTAGCGCTTACTGGTGGGCGGTGCCCACCCTACGAGTTACGGACTTGGTTTAACAGGTTTTCCAGTTCCTTGCCTTCGATGACTTCGGTTTCGAGGAGGCGCTGGGCGATCGCCTCCAGCAAGTCCCGATTATTATTGAGGATAGCTAAAGCTTGCTGATAGCCAGCTTCCACGATCTCCTTGACCTCATCATCGATCGCTTTAGCAGTTTCATCACTCACCATCCGCCGAGGGTTCGTGCCGTTTTTCCCCAGGAAGTTCTGTTGATGACCATTTTCGTAAGATAGAGGTCCTAAAACCTTACTCATAACTCATACCATATGCTGTTACCATCTGTTCTGCGCTCGCTGTTACTCGTTACATGTCATTAGAAGCACCGTTCGTGACATTACCAAAGACAATTTCTTCGGCGGCGCGTCCCCCCAGTAGCATGGCAATTTGCTCTCTAAATTACAATTCGTCGGTTAAAAAGCGGTCTTCTGTGGGCAGTTTCAGTCTGTAGCCCAAATCTGCTATCCCGCACGGGACTATCTATATTTTCGATACTTTACCTCCTCCTAGCATCAACGCACCGAAGATCGCGTGACCGACTTCGTGGTAGGGGTAGTGATAAATATGTAGTGATAGAACATTCCATCCCTCTATTAATCCTTACTTTTCTTAGGAATGATATAACATT
>JACOMV010000182.1 GCA_014324065.1 Hormoscilla sp. SP12CHS1
TCGAGGCAACCCACGACAGGAGAGCGTTTCAGCTATAACGGCCATTTTTGCCTATGCAATTTAAATGCATCACAGCTTATTTTAATCTCAACTGAACTAATTTATGACAATTTGCTCATATTATTATTTTAGCGATCGCATAAACTTTTCTAACCTATCCATCCCCTTCTCGATCGTAGTCATGTCAGTGGCATAGGAGAAGCGGATATGGTCGTCAGCGCCAAAGGCAATTCCGGGAATCACAGCCACCTGTTGCGAATCTAACAGAGAATTGCTAAACTCCAGAGAAGTCAAACCGGTTTTACTAATATTCACAAACAGGTAGAACGCCCCTGAAGGTTTTACACAGCTGAGTCCGGGTATGGCATTTATCCTTTCTAGCATTACCTCACGCCGTTGGGAAAAAGCAAGGCGCATTCGTTCTACACAATCTTGCGACTCTGACAAGGCCGCGATCGCCCCATACTGAGCGAATGTGCAGACATTGGATGTACTATGTCCTTGGATGGTACTACAAGCTTTAATCAGTTCTACTGCACCCGCCAGATAGCCAACCCGCCAACCCGTCATCGAGTAAGCTTTGGCAAACCCATTGCTGACGAGGGTGCGGGTAAAGAGTTTATGACTAACTGCACCAATACTCAGATGTTCGGCACCCTCATAGAGAATCTTCTCATAAATCTCATCCGAAACTACCAGAATATCCTGCTCCACCACCACTTCTGCCAGGGCAATAATCTCCGCTGCGGTATAAACAATCCCTGTGGGATTGGACGGAGAATTCATCACAAACAGCTTTGTTTGTGGTGTTATAGCCTGACGCAGTTGTGCGGGGGTGATTTTATATCCAGTAGCGGCTGTTGTCTGTACAAACATTGGCGTACCACCGGCTAGTTTCACCATTTCTGGGTAAC
Source organism: Hormoscilla sp. SP12CHS1 (assembly GCA_014324065.1). Lineage (GTDB taxonomy): Bacteria > Cyanobacteriota > Cyanobacteriia > Cyanobacteriales > Desertifilaceae > Hormoscilla. The sequence continues at coordinate 915 of JACOMV010000182.1, forward strand.
TCACCCAGTAGGGAACCGGGATAATTACCTCATCACCCGGTTCGATCAGGGCCATCATCATGTTGTAGAGAGAATGCTTGCCGCCGTTGGTGACTATCACATTTTCTGCCGTATAGTTCAGCTGATTATCATGTTGCAGCTTGCGGGCGATCGCCTCTCGCAACCTCGGTTCTCCTGCTGCTGGGCCATACCTAGTTTTTCCCTCATCCAGTGCTTGCTGGGCTGCGGCCTTAATATGCGCCGGTGTTTCAAAATCCGGTTCTCCAGCGCTGAAACCACAAACATCAATCCCTTCTGCCTTCATCGCTAGGGCCTTGGCGGTCACAGTCAACGTTAAGGAAGGCGTTACCTGACCTACTCTTGCTGCCAGCTTCATTCTTACCAAACCCCCATATACCTTTGCTGTTGTCGCTTTCTAGTTTTCCAGAGTCTCAAGAGACTGGCTTCAGATTAAAGTTTTTTAACTGTTTGAGCAATTTCCGGACACTGGCAAACTAATAAAACGTTAACTTAAGTTAAACAAAACCTTGATATTATATATTTTTTTTACGATATCTGTCTGACTTGTCTCAGTCAGCTCAAATCAGAGCAAACTGCGATCACTATGTGTTTGTCCTGTGAGGGCTGTTGGATATGACAGATGTAGCTCACTACTATAGAATCCTGGAACTAGAACCGGGGGCTTCCCTAGAGGAAATTCACCAAGGTTATAAGGATTTGGCGATCGTCTGGCACCCCGATCGTTTTGTCCAGTTTCCCCGGCTGCAACAGAAGGCTCATGAGAAAATGAGACAAATCAATGAAGCTCGCGATCGCTTGCGGTCGATCCTGACCGTTCCTCCAACCCGGGCCCCCCAACCTCCCAAGACCCGCGAACGCTGCGCGAAAAATCGGGCTGGCCATTCGGGCCGAGTACGAGTCGAGCGGCCCAAGCCAGCCGACTATAAGCGGACGCTGAAAGATTATATCAAAGCAATGGAAGGCAAACAACCCGATCCCAGTGGGTGGTTGGATTGAGCCTATATAGCATGAGTTTTAATTTTAGTCAGCCTCGTTCCCACGGCTCTGCCTGGGAACGTGCCCTAGCGGCTGAGGATATGGAGAAAATACTGGCATTCTATGCCCAGCCGCTGGGACGGCAACCGGATGTGAACATCGAGCAGGTATATGCGGAATTTCATCTGCCGGGGTTACGCTTGGGGATTTTTCAGCCGAAAGACTCCCCACGACAAGCGCAAATCCAGTGGTAGCATGAGTTTATGCTTAGAAGTGGATGACTTGGAAAGGGCGATCGCCCATCTGCGGACTCTAGGTTATCAACCACCCGGAGAGATTTCTACCGCATCCCACGGCAGAGAAATCTACGCTTACGATCCGCAGGGCAACCGGTTAATTCTACATCAGTCATGGGATATGGGCTAATGGCTATAATTACAGCATTACGCAGAAATTACCGAGCGCGATCGTGCCAAACCCAAACTACCTGATCTTAAAATCTCCCTCTGAGTATAGCCATTGTCAGATATGGGTGCCGGATCTGACAGACCCCTTAGCAGCAATTAATGTCGGGGACAAGTATTACAGTCTGCTGAAAGTCGTCCTTTCACAGCAGAAAGCCATAGAATTAGCAGAAAAGCTAGCCAAGCGGGGGGATAATGTCCTGTTAACCCCTATACCAAAAGGCTATGCTATCTGGGTGTGGGAAGTAAAAGCATACTTAAAATCTGTGCAGAAACCCTCTGAACCTGCCAGTCCCCCGACCTCAAAAGCGAATTCCCCCATCTTAGACTGATCGCAGTATAAACCCTGTAAGATTAGGGTGCCCGATGTGAAAAAACGATTGGCCGCTATTGAGGTCTCGGGCAAATATTACAGTTTCCTCAAGAACTTTCCCGATCGGGATAAAGCCTTAAAAATTGCTCTACAATTGACTGACAAAGGGGATAAAGTATTGTTGACCCAAACCAGAAAAGGTTATCTGATCTGGGTTTTAGAACCAGACGCTTACTTGTAAATAGTAAATTGAGCAATAGTAAATTGACATGAATAAAGAATCAAAAATTGGCCTCGTGACCAGGGTCTCCCTGCTCGGTCACGCACGGTTGAGGCTCTTCCGATGTCTCCCGGGAGCTTGATGTCCCCCCTCTGGGGGACGCGCTGCACTACCCCCAAGACATCATACTCGCACGTTCCCAGGCAGAGCCATGGGAACGAGGGGGAGACATCGGCTCCTGACCGGGACTCAATCTCACTCACAGGAGTCAGATGCAGCTCACAAGAGGCAGAGCCTCAGACTACTCGTTCCCTGGGAACGAGGGAAGACAATTCTCAATTGCTCAATTGCTCAATCACTCGACTTCAATGCGGGCCAGAGATGTTTTGGTATAGTAATGCAGTAAAATCTGCTGGTAGTTGTATCCCCGTCGAGCTAAGGCGTTAGCGCCATACTGAGACAGGCCCAGTCCATGTCCGAAACCGCGACCGACTACTTGGAAACTGCTTGGAGGTGAATTTTCATCCACCGTTCCGGAAAAATCGGCACTTTCCCCAAGGGGACTGATAGTAAATAAAGTGCTTTTCAGGCTTAGCAGTTTACGCAGTTCCTTGCCAGTGACGACTTTCTCCCCTTTATCACCGATAACTTTCATGGTGGTAATCCGTCCGTGAGGTGTGGTACGCTCTGGAGTTAGGGATAAAATATTACCTACACTGCTAATTAAACTGCTGAGAATATCGCCCGAAAAGGTTTTTTTCCACTCGAACACGGGTGCATTCTGATCGAAGTCGGGGACTGCTCGCAAATAGGGTAGGGACGCTGTCCAGATATCTTCCACGTTTTCCGTGTGCCCTCCTGAGGAGGAGTGGAAAACGGCTTCGATAATCTTACCATCGTGGATGAGAACTTGACCAGCTGTGGCATTTACGGCTTGTTGGGTGCTGATATATTCATCTTCGACCCCTTGGTAAACTTGCCAAGCGGTGGTATCGCCGAGATCGTAGATTTTATTGGCAGTTTTTTCCCGCTGATACAAGGCGTAGGAACGGGCGGCCACTGCTTGGGCTTTCAGGGCTTCCAGGGGCCAACTGGGAGGCATTTCCCCTCCTAAGACGCTGTACAGATAATGTTCGATGTCTACATAGTTGACAGCAGTGAGTCCTGACTGGCTGGGGACTAGGAGGACGCGCCCCCGATACCAGCGATCGCCGATCCAGACTAAACCATTATCTGCGGGTTCAATCCAAATTTGACTAGCTTGCCATTTGGACAGGGCAACAGTGCTATACTGATGTTGAGCGACAAACCCCGACATCGCCTTCAGTTCTCCGAGGGTTTGGCCAGCACTATTCTTGACTGTGGCCTTGGAGGAACTGCCCACTTGCACTTGCTTGACTTCTTCTTCTATTGCGACTCGCAGTTCTAAAGCAGCTGCTAGCGCTGGGTTGAGCATCAATAGCAGAGGAAGCCACCAGTGTTTTCCTAACTGGGCAAACAGGAAGTATCGTCGGAATATCATCTGTGTTTTTTCCTCACTCTAACCAGAGAAACTGAGATGGCCCGATCGCTGCTGTGGTTTCCGATCGTAGTAGCCCTCATACCCGGGTATGAGCAAAAAAACAGGTTTCTTGATTTTGCCATGGAGATTTCGGGTTAATATGATACAATCATCTCAGAACTAACATCAACTCTCTATTATAGATTAAAAGCGTTTTGCAGATTACATTCCTAGGAACAAGCTCCGGCGTACCCACCCGATCGCGCAACGTGTCGGCGATCGCCTTACGGCTACCCCAAAAGGCAGAGGTCTGGCTGTTTGACTGCGGGGAAGGAACTCAGCACCAGTTCCTGCGCAGCGACCTGAGAGTCAGTCAGTTGCGACGGATATTTATCACCCACATGCACGGCGACCATATTTTCGGCTTGATGGGTCTGTTGGCCAGTTGCGGCTTGGCGGGTAATATAGAACGGATTGATATCTACGGTCCGCCGCAGATTCATGAGTATCTGCAAGCTTGTCTGCGCTGCTCCCAAACGCATTTATCTTATCCTCTGAAGGTCCACGCGGTGGAGCCGGGAGTGATATTTGAGAATGAAGAATTTACGGTTAGCTGCGGTCCTTTGCACCATCGGGTGCCCGCCTTTGGCTACCGGCTCGTGGAAAAAGACCGACCGGGACGCTTTAATGTGGAATGCGCTCGGGCTTTAGGCATTCCCTCGGGTCCGGTCTACGGTCAGTTGAAGCGGGGCGAGTGGGTAGAACTGCCAGATGGTCGCAAGATTAATGGTGCTTCTTTGTGCGGTCCGACTCAACCGGGGCGCAAGTTTGTCTATTGTACCGATACGATATTCTGCGATCGGGCGGTGGAGTTGGCCCAACAGGCAGATGTATTGGTTCACGAGGCGACTTTTGCTCATCTTGATGCTCAAATGGCTTACGATCGCCTCCATTCTACAAGTACAATGGCGGCACAAGTGGCCCATCTAGCCCAGGTGAAGCAGTTGATTATGACTCATTTTAGCCCCCGCTACGCTCCGGGAAATGCCATCGGGCTGGATAATTTGCTCGAAGAAGCGCGGGCTATTTTCCCCCACACGAAAATGGCTTATGATTTTTTCACTTATGATGTGCCCGTTTCGCGGGAGTGATTCTCTCGCTTCGTTGTCAGACCGCCGTGGGTTAAAACCCACGGCTAAAAGCTAAAGTCGGTTGAAAACCGACTAAAAACATTGTCGAGAAAGTGTTTTACCCTCGTTTCCAGTATTTGGTTTTGCGCTATAAAGGATTATAGCGGGACTTGAGGAGTTATTCAGAGGGAAAACCTGCTCCAGCGCTTACTGGATGGGCGATCGGGTCTAAGTGCGTTCTTCATGGCCCAAAGGAGATCGCCTGGGTCCGACAAAACAAATCGACCCTTATGTGCCCTCGGTGAAATGGTTTGATGTTAATCTAGTTTTTCGGAAAGTCCCGATCGCAGACAATTTCCAACAAGAAGGCAAAAGTTATGGTTTTAATAATCGACAATGTTCCATCTTACGTCACAGAGTCTCATGTGAACCAATACATAATAGCTAAAACTGGTTATAAAGCAATATTTTAGCAGATCTAAGCAATAAATATCCAGGTTCGCTATGGGTTGATGTTGAGTTTCCTTACATCATCAATATTAATGGCGATCGCGAGGAAGAAGAATTCGCTCGTAGTATATACGGAGCATTTTGGGATTTGCAAATTGTTTTATGCCACCAGTAATGTTTACCCAAACTGGAATAGAAGACATAAATTTATATACCCATATTCGTCGCAATTGTCATCGTTCCCATCAAGCAAACCTTCATCATCATCCGAACCTACGCGAGGACAAATTGTTGTTGGCGTTCTGATTGGAATCGGTGTAATAACATTTTTGGGAGTGATTATGGGATTTCCTGTTCAAATCGTAATTACAATACTTGGTGGGATAATAGGTGTAGCGTTCTATTTCAATCACTAAAAGACTTAGATGTACAATACTGTTAGCGTGTAGTGGTTTGTAACAGGGAGGGAAGAAAAACGAATAACACAACTAGATTACTTCCTAGCGAGGGTGCAGTCGGACGTTACGGTGACTTAATTAAAGCAGGACGTAGAGGCGACAACCTCACGCCACATCATATTCCGTCCAATGCGTTTATGGCAGCAAAAGTACCGGGTTACAGGAGAAACACGGGTATTGCAATTATGATGGAGCATCTATCTCCGGGATCGGGTGGTCGTCATCGCCAGACGATCTCTTACGGACAGTCTCCTGACTTAAGTTTATCGCCAAGGGAAGCCCTTGCTAGGGAAATATGGGACGTGCGAGCAATTTATCGCAGTCAGAGACTCTATACGCCAAGAATTAGGCGTAGTCTACAGCAGATCATCCAGCAAAACAAGTTGGCATGGTTTGGTATGTTTGCAAAAGTGGGAGAAATAAAATGAATGCGGATAAAATGATTGACATATTACAAGCAAATCGACTCATGCGATCGCCTTCTGAAATCGCAGCGTTTGAGAATGCCTTAATCGAACTCGCCCAAAATCCAGAAGACCGCTGGTTACCAGAGTTGCATCTAGCTTTAGACGATCGCTGTCAGCAGCAGGAAGTGATGTGGGATTTGATCCATTTTCTGGAATCCTTTGATATGAAAGCACAACTGCTCGCTTTTGTCAAAGTTTTGCCTGAGTTGATGGCGCGGACCCCAGAATGGACAAAAATTCTGTATTACCGCATTTGTAATGATGAATCTGCCAGAGTTTTATATCAAGAGATTTTGCAAGACCTTAACCTTGAAGTTGGGAAGATTGCAGAATTATTAAACGCAGATATCTCAGGGAATGATGAGGAGGCGAGGCTGTATGCGCCGGTGAGGAGTGCCCTACTGTGAATCCCATGCCCCCATTTTACCCCCGATTTCCCGTTCTCAGGCAGAGCCATGGGAACGAGGGACCCGGTTTGTTGCTTGGGGCAATCTCATGGGGGTTGAGAAACTGGGTTTCTTAGTCAAATCTCGGGGATCGTACCGTTCAGGGAGTTGGAGGACAGGTAGAGTTCTAGCAATTTGCTGAGGGAGCCTAACTCCGAGGGGATCGTACCGCTCAGGGAGTTGTCGTGCAGGTAGAGTAATTGCAATTTGCTGAGGGAGCCTAACTCCGAGGGGATCGTCCGAACAGGTTCCGCAAGTGGGAGAACTTGATGAATTACAGACCTTTGTGGGCTCAAAAAAAAATCAACTCTGGCTGGGCAAGGGGAAAGAAGCGCCTCCTCTGTACGAACATGCAGATGCTGTATTATCTATTGCTTTTAGTTCAGATCGAAAAACTTTTGCTACTGGTAGCAAGGACGGTACAATCAAGCTTTGGACATTAGAACAAACCGCGAAAGGAGTGCAAGGTAAACTTTTAGGTACGCTGACAGAAAAACACGATCGAGGCGTCACTTCTGTGGTTTTTAGCCCAGATGGAAAGACTCTTATCAGTGGCGGACGCGACCAGACGATCAGAATTTGGCGTTTCGTAATGAGACATTAAATATCGTCAGCTTACGCATTGGAATAATTGATTTATCCATTGCTGTGGAGTAGTCTATCTTCATGTAAAGCGCTGTCAGCACTCAAAGACAAGTAAAATAACGGTATTTCAAGCATTTCAGCCTCCTGAATGTTCTGGATGACCGAGACTTTGAAATTAAGAAGATTGTATAATCATTAATGGAATAGGATATATGTACGTCTGGCGTTTCTTGGTTTAATGCGATATTCATTCAACCAAGAAACTCTATATCCGACTTGCTGCTTCTTTTTCAAGCAAACCTTCGGGTGCATCCCAGTTTTGTAATGAGTATTTTTGCTTAGTTTATGAACTGACGAGATGATGTTAGACTGAGATAATCCCT
>JACOMV010000183.1 GCA_014324065.1 Hormoscilla sp. SP12CHS1
AAGTAATAGGACAAAATTAATTGCATGAGATTGCGGGAGCAGTCCCTGCGTTACAAGCGTTTCCAGCGTTCTGGCGCCCCTACTCTCCTCTAAATAGAATCGCGGAAATTCCCATCCCAATCTCTGATATATCGTTACTCTTTGCAGTGGTTCGTCCGCGTTTTCTGGCAGACTGATGGTGAAGTAGTAAGTTGCGCCCCGCATTCTGGCCCCGTTGTTAGTAGTTGCGGCCCTCACCAGTTGGACAAAATAGACTTTGCCATCCCTCAAGGTTACTCCAGAAACTGGCAGCACTGCTACTGCCCCGATAACTGCCGGTACAGCAATAGCTATCCCTAATTGCGATAAAAGTTTATAGTTCTTCATATTTTGTCCCTTGAAACCTCGTAAATCCGTTATTGAAGGCCCTGTTGTTTAAAAAAATGTTGCATCAGCGACGCATCCTCTCTGTAATCGGCTAAAACAGAAAAGGAATGTGGAGGCAAATGATATGACTACTATTTCTAATCTTGACCTCAAAAGCCCCAAGTGGCAAACGATCGTCTTTTTCACCTTGGGCTTCTGGCTGAGTAGCTGCCTGGTTTTGGATTTCGTGATTATGCCCAGTATGTATACAGCGGGTATGATGAGTACACCGGGATTTGCCACAGCTGGCTATTCGGTGTTCTGGCTATTTAATCGCATCGAGTTACTCTGTGCAGCTTTGGCACTGACAGGTTTGCTAGTTGTAAGTAGAACTACTCAGATATCGCCAAGCAAAAGCCGCACTGCTATTATCCTATCTGTACTACTTCTGGCTGTTGCCTTGATTGACACCTACAGTTTGACCCCTCAGATGAGTGCTATGGGACTGGATCTGAATCTGTTTGAACCGGCTGAGGGTCTTCCGGCTGGGATGATGCAGATGCAGTTCGGTTATTGGGCATTGGAACTGTTGAAGCTAGTGGCTTGCGGCGGGATACTTAATTTGTGCTATCCCGGTCAGATGCAAAAGTCGTAAGAAAATAAGTTTTCTTTGATTAAGAAATCTTATTTTCTCGTTCCCAGGTAGAACCTGGGAACGGGTCTTCTGAGGCTCCCGCCTCCAATCAGCGCAGGAGTGCAAAGTCAAGTCTGGAATATGTTTAATAAAACGGTATCGCGCATCTAAACTGCATATTGGGGCTTAGGGTAAAATCGAAGCAACCGGAGACCCATAAGCGTTTCAGCCAGAACGGCCATTTTGGACTAAGTAATTTGAATGCATCACAGCTTATTATTTATGACTGGAGGCAGAGCCTTCAGAGTGCGTTCCCTGCCAGAGACAGGGAACGAGGGAAAACGAGGGAAATGGTAAGTACATGGACAAAATTAATTTCACACACACTCTCGCGCTAGTCTCCATATCCGGAGCATGTCGCCCATGGCTATGTGCAATTATTTTTGTCTAACTACTTACCTGCCAGAGACAGGGAATGAGGGAACGAGGGAATTAGCAATTGCTCAATTTTCTATTTCCCGGTTGAACCGGAGCATTTCCCACGATCGCCCGCCATACACCCCTTCGATTTGCTGCTGGCAACAGGCGATCGCGAAGTCGTTTAATTCTTCCGCTTCAATACCATACAAGTCACCAAACACATCTGCTTGTACCCGACAGAAGCGAGGGCGATCGGGATATATCTGACATTCTCTGGTAGAGTGGTCGAAGTTAACGCACCAGCTATCACCACCCACCAGAGACAGATATAGTTCTAACTCTTCTGGTGATAAATACTCTTCTAGGTCTGGCCGATCGGCTGGATCCATCTGGCAGCAGGCTCCACATTGTTTTACGCAACGCCAAGTTCCCATCTTCTGTTAGTTGTCAGGAGGCTCTACCTATTATTGTACCACAGATATTTATTTTGTCAATTATTTAGCTCGCCAGCCACAGACAAAAGTTGCGCCGGAAGCAGGAAGATAAAGTTTTGTAAAGTTGACGATCGGCTTTGGGGCGATCGCCCAGTATAATGAGAAATTGGATTTTGGTTCGATCTGTGGGTTAATCAGGAAGGAACAATGGACTCGATCGCAAATACATTCAGCAACATTAATTTTGAATTAATCGCCCAACTGACCATGTTAGCGCTGGTGGTCGTCTCGGGACCGGTAGTCATCGTTCTCCTGGCGGCACGAGGGGGTGACATGTAGTCGGGAGTATGTCAGTTATCAGTTGTCAGTTGTCAGCACTGTCCCCGTCCAGACTGCTTCTGTCGAGGAGCAAAACTACTTATTTACAAAGTTGACATACTCCCGATGTAGTCGCTGGGTTGATGGTTGATGGTTGATGGTTGATGGTAACCCCCGCCTGCCCCAACTGTAGGGTGGGCACCGCTGGACACCCCCGTTCAGGGTTTATTACCATACAATTGTCAATTATAGCATTTCCTCAGATTAGTGTGATATGATGTCGGAGATTGCGTCGGGGGGGGGGAGATGAAGTCGTGCCTCGCAACACGGCTGCGCCTACGCGACTAATAAATCATAAGTTAGTCGCTAATCCCCCCCCCCACGCTGCGCGAAAAATCGCAATGACAAGTAGGCAATTTTATATACTACATCAATTTGAGAAACGCTATAGCCATCAACAATTAGCTGTCACTGGGTAGTCGGACGCCGATTAATTCGAGTTCGACGCTGCGGTTGCCATTATAATTATTTTCTCGCAGTTTGTAGGCAATGTCAACTTGGGCTGGTAAGGGAAAGTATTCTCCCCATCGCCAGGCGATAGCCTCTCGGATCCGAGTTTCCATCTTAGTTCCCGATCCTGTCTCCTGCCCTAAAGTTAACTTCAGATGACTTTTGCCGACAAATTTTTGTTTAAAGACCCGGACGTTGGGGGTCCAAAATATCGGGGCCGAGTTTTCTATGCCGCAAGGATGCAGGGCATCGATTTGCTGATATAATTCTAGATTAATTTGATGAAAGCTGGCTGGGCTGTCAATCTTGACCAAGGGTCTTAAATGTTCGGGTTGCAAGCATCTGTAAGCAAATTCTCGCAGGCGAGTTCGAAAGGCTTCTAGATTTTCGGCCCGCAGAGAAAATCCCCCCGCTGCTTGGTGTCCGCCATATTTTCCCAATAAATTATCGCAGTATTGTAAAGCCTGAAAGACATGAAATTCCGGAATTCCTCTGGCAGAACCACGCAAGTGAGAGTCAGTTTCATAGGTGCCGAGAAAGACGGGGACGCCGTAACGTTCTACGAGGCGGGAGGCGACTATCCCAATTACTCCATGATGCCATTGGGGTTGGACAATGACTAAGACTCTCTCTTGTTGGCAGTTAATTTGGTTCTCGGCACACCAGGCGATCGCCTCCTGTTCAATTTGGGCGCACATCTCCTGACGATTCTTGTTCAGTTGTTCGCATTGCCTTGCCCTTTCCCTTGCTATCCCTTTGTCAGTTGTGGTCAGCAGTTCGATCGCGATCTGGGGGTCCGCCAGACGCCCGACGGCATTGATCCTCGGCCCCAGGCGAAAGCCAATATCTTCGGGTCTTAGGGAGTGCTGCTGATTGACTCCAGAAACGCCGATTAAGGCTTGCACTCCCGTAAGCTGGGATTGGGATAGATGTTGCAACCCCCGTTTCAGCCAGCGGCGGTTGACTCCTGTTAAGGGCGCTAAGTCGGCAATGGTTCCGAGGGTGAATAGTTCCAGGGATGTTTTGTATAGTCCGTCCTCTTTTCCTAGCTGCTGGGCTAGTGTTACGGCTAAGATGTAGGCGATACCCACTCCCGCTAGTCCCCGATAGGGCGATGCTGCTGATATTAACTTGGGGTTGAGTATGGCATTGGCAGGGGGTAGTTGGGGTGGGATGTCGTGATGGTCGGTGATAATTACTTTTATACCAATCTCACGCGCTCTCTGGACGGGTTCGACGGCGCTAATGCCGTTGTCTACTGTTAAAATTAGCTTTACGCCTTGGGTGTGGAATTCTTCCACAATGCGGTTGTTGATGCCGTAGCCTTCCTTCATGCGGCTGGGTATGGCATAATCTACTCTTGCCCCTAGGTATCTTAAGGCCCGCAGCAGCAAGGCGGTGCTGGTCATGCCGTCCGCGTCGTAGTCCCCGCAAATGGCGATCGCCTCAGTAGAGGCGATCGCCTCTTGCAGCAGTTCTATACTCAAAGCTAAATCTGGGAACTCCTCTAGAGGATGAGGCAACAGGAGTGAATCTGGATCTAAATATAATTTGGCTTCTGCTGGCGTCTGAATGCCGCGATTAATCAGCACTTGGGCTAGCAGGGGTGGGAGTCCCGTTGCTTGGGCTAACTGGTGGATCTTGCTTGGCAAGATCGGATATATGTGCCATCGCTGGTTGGGGAGGTGAAACGATCTGCTGTCTTTTGCATGCATCGAAGCTTCCTCAAATTTACAGTTTACCACTGATTGCTCATTGTTTCTTGCTAATTGCTAATGGAGCAGCAAAGGAGAATCACAGGCAAATCTTTCCACTAATCCCTCAAACGACTCAGCATTCTAAGCTGCGGCAGTTGCCTGCCAGAGTCAGGGAACGAGAGATTGTGGGTAATTACCCGGAGAATATTACTTCATTAGTAAAGGCATCGTCTGAGCTTGGCGGAGAGATTGGATAGTGCCGATCGCCTGCTGGGCCACTTGATCGATTTGGTCTTTGGTATTAAAGCGTCCGATACCAAAGCGCAGGGAAGCAAAAGCCAATTTTTCATCTCTACCCAGGGCGAGGATCGCGTGGGAGGGAGCAATTTTGGTGGAGGTACAAGCGGCACCAGAGGACACGGCGACTGTGGGTTGCAATCCCAATAATAGGGCGGAACCATCCACTCCGGCAACGCTGACATTCAGGTTTCCCGGGAGTCTGGTTTCGGGATGTCCGTTCAGATAAATTCCCTCTAACTCACTCAAATGCTGCCATAATCTCTGTCGCAGTTCGGTGAGGCGTTTCGTCTCCGATGGCATTTCCGCAAGTCCTAATTCTACCGCTTTGGCGAACCCGACTATTTGGGGTGTATAAAGAGTACCAGAACGCATGCCCCGTTCGTGTCCGCCCCCATGAAGTTGGGGAGCAATTTTGACTCTGGGGTGGCGGCGACGGACGTATAATGCGCCAATGCCTTTGGGTCCGTAAACTTTGTGCGCGGTTAAGGACATTATATCGATCTGCATGGTTTGCACGTCCAGAGGAATTTTCCCGATCGCCTGTGCTGCGTCGGTATGGAAAAGCGATTCATGGTGACGACAGAGTGCGCCTATTTCCGCCAAAGGTTGGATAACGCCAATTTCATTATTAGCGGCCATGACCGAAACTAGAATAGTATCGGAACGGAAAGCTTTTTCCAGTCGATCGAGGTCGATTAAGCCATCCTTGCGAACGGGGAGATAAGTAACTTCAAACCCCAGGGACTCCAGGTATTGGCAGGGGTCGAGAACGGCGTTATGTTCGGTTTCCAGAGTAATAATGTGACGTCCTTTGCTAAAATAGGCTTCAGCCACTCCTTTAATGGCTAAATTGTTGGCTTCCGTGGCGCCGCTAGTGAAGACGATTTCTTCTGGGGCGGCGTTAATGACGTCGGCGATGGTTTGGCGAGACTTTTTCACCGCTGCTTCTGCTTCCCAACCGTAAGCATGGGTAATGCTGGCGGGGTTGCCAAAATGTTCTGTGAAATAGGGTAGCATGGCCCCTAGCACGCGATCGTCTAGGGGGGTAGTGGCGTGACAGTCCAGATAGATGGGACGAGTAGACATGGTTAGCGATTACGGTATACAATTCATTTCTAGATTAGTCTCCTGGTCCGCCGTTCAAACCCCCGGCTAAAAGCTAAAGTCGGTTTTAACCGACTAATAACATAATGCGGTAAGGACGCTCAAAATGTCAAGCATGGGGATTTTCTCTGACGAGGTGACCGATTTTTTTCAAGATTTTCATAACAGTATACAATTCATTCTCACGACGAGTGGAGAGTGAGAACTTCCCAGACAAAGCATACTGGGGGTTATCTTGCTTAGATAACTTGATAAACAAGAAATCATCGCCATTGGTCACCAAACCATAAACTGTGGGAGTTGGATGGGGGTTTGCCATCATATAGAATAAGGCTTGGGGGATGCCGTTGAGCAAGGATAAGCCGGCATTTTTTGATTCGATCGTCAGTAACCAGAAATGGTCTTGCAACACGACGATATCAAGGCGACCGCGCACGATTTCATCTCGGTCTGCCACGGCAAGATCAACTGTCTGTTCGTCTAGGATATCAAAGGGAAGTTGATAGAAATCAGTCCAGACTAGCATAGGACCGAGTACGGTCATTTTCACCATGTTTTCCGAGATTTGGCGGCGCTTGACCAAGCTGATATAGTTGAGTTTGACTCTGTCTAGCGCTTGTTTTTCCAAATCAGTGATGTCCGGCAGGTTCTCGTTCCACTCGGGAAAGAATTGTTCATCTTCAGTCTGGGTGAGGCCAAATTTCCTTTCAACATCAATGATGTTCAGTTTTTGGGCAGGGATTACTTCTACCATAGTAATATAACTCCGATCGCATCTACATTAGATTGTATCACATATTGACTGAGATAGCATAGCTAGCGAAACAAAACATCACCAAACCCGGTTTGGTTTGGTGTCTCACATACAGTGCGATTTTTTCCAAAAAATATAAAAAAAAATTATTGACAATTACAGAATTTATGTTCATAATAAATATATTGGCTATTACAAGTAGAGATACATGCGTCGCGTCTCTACATTACTGCTGGGGATTGTTATGGTTGTGATGCCAAGCTATTGGATGGCAAAATCGGTGATGGCAAAATCGGTGTACTTGCGCATGGAGGGGGGATAAAATGCTAAGACAATGTCCTGCTTGGGAACTCCCAATTCTACTAAAGCATTGGCAATTCCGTCTTCCGTGCCATCTTGGTGAATCCAGATTTTACCATCTTTAATAGCTAAATGTAGCACGCAACCATAGTTACGCATCTCGCGCTCCGTCCATCCCACATGTACTAACTGGTAGCGATCGCGTTGGAGATCGAATATCAGTTGCTTCTCAAATTCGCATTCAGTAGAGTTAGAGGCCGATCGCTGCACTTTCTCTGTGAGTAGCTGTTGAATGTACTGCCGATACTGTTCTACTGCCATAGAGTAATCTCCTCCCGATCTGGATCGTAAATCACAAGACGCAACTGACTGCGTCGAACGGCGGTTTGAATGAACTGCAAGCTGAAAAAATCTGCGTATATTTTAAATGGAACTGCAAGGTACAGCACCAGTTCTGGATCTTTTTCTGACAAAGCATAGAGATAATCTATGTATTGCCCGTGTGCGGTATGGAACTCTGAAATAAGCGATAGACCGAGAAAGCTTTTGATTTCAACTGCGATTTTACTGCCGTCCCGTTCTGCACCAATAAGTTGCTCTGCTCCCAAATCGATGTACATTTCCACACCACCCAAGGCGATTTCATAGGGGTCGTGGGTGATGGTCCAACCATCCTTCTGGAGTGCAACTTTCACAGTGTCATGAAAGATGTCTTTAGCCATGTATTATCTGCTGCATCTACTAGATTTATTGTATCTCATCTTAGAGGAGATACTCCTCGTGCCCCTCGTTGCTAGTTTCTAGCTAGCAACGTTTCCAGGAGGCAGAGCCGACTCTCAGGACACGAGGACGATATGTACCCTGCACGGGATCTCCTACCTTTGCCAATTTGCCCCTGAGGGAAATACCTAGGTTTCTAGAAAAAAGTTGGGAAATAGGGGAACTGCCCTAGACGCGAGTCTTTCAAAACTTGGGTCAGACAGCAGTTGGCAGAACTTCTATGAAATGTGCTAGCCTAGATGGGGTTAAGCTAAACAATACAGCAATTCAGAGCCTTGGAGCGATGCCAAGTCAACAGGACACAACGCAAGTCACATTTTATTATGACAATGGAGAGTCAGAAGCCTTTAATCTACCAGTTCCGCCCGCCGAATTCAAGAAGCAAGTCAATCTGTTGTTGAAAAGACCCTGGTTGACATTCCATCTGTTCGATCAAACAGTATTCATCTGCATGGCCCGGGTGGTGAAGGTGGAGGCTTCACCTCCTCTGTCGGAAATAGTGGGAGTCGGGGTGTTTCCGAATGCAGATCGGGTGACGGCTATGCAGCGGGGTGCTACCGGCAGATTTATTTAGTTTGTTGTTAATTATTGTGGAAGTAACATTGATGTCTACTGTCAGTTTAATTCGGGCCTCCTCCTATGAGTTGCAAGAACTGCGGCAGTCTGTGTTCCAGATGCTGGAACCTCTGGGAGGAATAGAGGCTATTGTCAAACCGGGCGATCGGGTGTTGCTGAAACCCAATTTGCTGACTGGTTCTAGTCCGACGAAGGAATGCGTGACGCGCAAAGAACTGGTGTACTGCGTAGCCCAACTGGTGCAAGCAGCTGGAGGCAAGCCGTTTTTGGGAGATAGTCCCGCATTTGGCAGTGCTAAAGGTGTGGCGAAGGCAAATGGTTATCTGGAATCCCAAGCCTGCCCAGAATTGAATTTGCCGATTGTGGAATTCCACGGCCAGCGCTATGAGACTGTCAGCGAAGAATTTAATCATCTGCGCCTGTGCAAAGAGGCGATGGATGCTGATGTGGTGATTAACTTGCCTAAGGTAAAATCTCACGCGCAGCTGACCATGACGATGGGGGTGAAAAACCTGTTCGGTTGCGTGCCAGGGAAGATGAAAGCTTGGTGGCACCTGGAAGCAGGCAAAGATAGCGCCCGCTTTGGGGAAATGTTGGTGGAAACGGCGCGGGCAATTAACCCAGATTTGACGATTATTGATGGTATCATTGCTCATGAAGGTAATGGTCCAATTAATGGCGAACCCCGTCATCTGGGAATTTTGGGCGCTGCTACTAATGTGTTTGCCATAGATAGCTCAATGCTAGCAATTCTTCAGGTTGACCCCGCAACTGTGCCGACCGCAGCAGCTTGCCAGCGACTGGGACTCTGGCAGGCGATCGGGGATATTGATTTTCCCCTGCTGCACCCCGAGGAACTGCTTGTTGATGACTGGAAATTGCCAGCATCTCTCGTCCCGATCGATTTTGGGCTGCCTCGGGTGCTCAAGTCTACCTTCAAGCATCTCTATATCCGCTTTATCAAAGAGCCGATCGGTGCTTATGCTGGTCGCTAAAAGGTAGTCCAGAAACCCGGTTTCCAAACTCACATCTTGCGCTTTTCCCGATAGCCCGCCGGAGTTTGAACAAGAGGCGGGCTAACAACGAAGCGAAAGAGGAGATCGCCAGGCAACCGGTTAGAACGGGCGATCGGGAATATTTGGCGTGTAGTTTACCCAAAGGCAGAAGGTGATAGAATAGAGATGCTTGACTAGAGGCAGAGCCTCAAATTGTCGTTCCCAGGCTGCGCCTAGTGCTTTGACCACTTTATATTAATGGATAGAGCCGCTCTAATTTGATACGAGCATCTTCAGCGGTGAAACGCCAATTAACAGGACCAGAATCCTGAGCGACGCTGTTGAAAAGCGGCAACCTCTTGAAGCAAAGTTTCCTTATCTGGAATTCTACAATCTAAACATTGTCTCCCTTTCTGGTGGAATTACCCACGACTTATTGAGCCAAAGTTTAAGATCGTTTTTTTTTAATGTCTGTCGCACTGTCTCAGGTGAAATGGATTCTACTAACTCTAACTCCACCATTTTATCTGCTAACAGTCTAATAGTCCAGCGTGCATGACCCTCTGGAGGTGATGAACAGGCCAAAGCGATCAGGTGAGCTTCTTTTTCCCCATCCAAACGACGCTTTTTGTGCTGACTACTCTTTTGGCGACTTAATGCGGCGTCCACCCCTTCTTACACAAAGCGTTTGCGTACCAGTTCAATGGTGGACTGACAGATATCTAAGGCTTCACTAATCTGAGAATCAGTCCAACCACCATTGTCTTGATTAATATCTGCTTTCAACAAGATTCGAGCATGAGTAAGTTTATAGGCAGCTGCTTTACCTGAGCGAGTCATTTGGGACAATGATATTCGTCAAATTAAAATGATCAGAGCACTAGGAACGAGAGAATTTCAGCCCGCGCAGGCGGGCTTTGTTCCTGTAGCCGGACCCCTCGTTCCCACGGCGAAGCCTGGGAACGGGTTCGGGCCTTTAGGGTTCGGGCGTTCTAACGAAGAGAAGAAAGATGAATCGTCGTACAATAGTGCTGATAGCATGTATAAGCAGTTTATCCTGGGGACCGGTTGGGCTTTATGGCTGTAATGCAATACCGGGGGTTTCTCAGCAGGCGGTGGAGGTGGCGCTCTCCCAGGAGGAACTGCATCAAATCGCTGAATCAATTCCTGTTAAGGTATGGGCGGGTGATGCTCGTGGTTCGGGCACTTTGATTATGAAGGAATCCGGGCGTTATACTGTTCTTACTAATGACCACGTCATCGCAGTGGGTTCTCCCGATCGCATCGAGACGAATGATGGGAAAATATATCCAGCGACTGTGGTGGAGAAGGTGGATTTTCAGGGGAAAGATTTGGCCCTGTTGCAGTTCAGCGCTGAGGCTGATTATTCCATAGCTTCTTTGGGTCATGGCGATCGCATGTTTCCCAAGCAGCAGGTGGTAGCTGCAGGTTTCCCCTACCAACAAGAGGAGTTGGTTTTGTCAGAGGGGTCTATCACACTTTTGCCAGATAAAGCTTTTGAAGGGGGCTACCGCATCGGCTACAGTAATAATATCTAAAAGGGGATGAGCGGCGGTCCGGTTCTGAATGGCGCAGGTAAGATGATTGCTATCAATGGGATGCACGCCTATCCGTTCTTCGATCCTTATGTATATGAGGATGGTACGAGACCCGAGGATAAACGGGAACGCCAGAATATCCGCAGCTCTAGTTGGGGCGTTCCTATTGCGACTTTTGCTCAGTTAGCTTCTGATTTCGTGCCCTAGACTCTGGCGCAGGATATTCAAGATATTGCCGTATCCCTTGCGGGAGCGCAACCATACAAATTACCGTGCGGATTGATTTTGCGTCGGGGAATGGTTCTGGGGTGATTGTTGCGAGGAAAGGGAATACTTATTAGCGACCTGTCCTGATTGTCAAAGTAAACCAATTGTCAAAAATGGCAGTATTCACCTGAGGGGGCGACATGAGGGATCGATTGACCATTCTTTCATTTTTATGAAGCTCAAACCCTTATAAATACGTCGTCTGTCGGCCCCAAACAGCATGGATATTGTTGGAGATTATGGGCTGAAATTATTACCCAGTAAGTATTTCAGCTTGGATGTCGCCCTCCCAGAGGATTCACAACAAGAAGCAAAAATATAAGTATAAAGATTGCGGCAGACAATTTGTTGAAACCCTACTAAAAAACAAATAGCAGAAGAAACTAAAAAAAAAGTTCTCTTGCTAGAAATAATTTATTTGGCTGGTATTGCCAGAATCACTGGAGTTTGCAAGCTATGGCTTCAAAATATGTTAATAAGAAATATGCGGATATCTCCCGCGAAGGTTTCAGGCAAGCAAAAAGGTAAATTGACGATTGAGTGTGATGAAATGTGGTCTTTTGTAAAAAGTAAGGATAACAAACAATGGATAAGGTTGGCTCTTGATACAAAAACTCGGGAAATAGTTGGAGTTTATGTTGGGGCTTGATGTCTCCGGAGACATCGAAGTAGTCGTGAATCCGCAAGAGAGTTGTGGAAATCTTTACCTCCTGTTTATCGACGCAGTTTGTTATATCATGTCCGCTCGATTGACCATAATTAGCCGTCCACAAGCCTGCCCCACCAAGAGAAATTGGTTAAGCCTCTCATCAACTCTTTGAGATTCAAGAGTTGACGGCAGCGCTCAAACAAGAGTTCTGACAACTCGTCAAGGACATGCGATCGCTACGATTTGCTATCGGTTCATTGGTCAAAGGCCATAGTCTTTCTGCTAGTTGTAAATAGGAGTGAATGTGGCGGAAGACCTGGTACTCTCAATCTATAGCGAACCTAAATCATTTGTGTAAATTTTCGGGAGGGGCGAACGCGGCGGAAACCGTAAGCCTTGTAAGGATTTCATTTAAATTACCTCAGTTATAGAGAGTGCGAAGTTCTCTGAAAATAGGACCTATCCTAAAAGCTGAACCCCTTGCTCCTTTAGGAGCCCGCGAATTGCTCATCGGAGGTCTCACGGGCCCAAACCGGCTTATGACAAGCAGTTCCCCAATCGCGTAGCGTGGCGCAGCCATAGAACTTCGCACTGTCCAGTTACAATTACTAATCAACTAATCATCCAAACCAAGCCGATGAGCGGATTTGAACCGCTGACCGTTCGATTACGAATCGAATGCTCTACCACTGAGCTACACCGGCACATACTTTTTTCTAGTATAGCACGCTTTTTGCTATTGTGTGCTTCCTGAGAAAAATTTTCCAGACAATATTAACCTAACAACAACAGATGAAACCTATAACAGACCCAGCAGGCTCAAACAAGCCAACACCGAACCCACCAACTGGCTCCTCGGAACCCTTGACAGGCATGAGAAACTAGGATAGAACGCATGTAAAGGGACACGGCAAGCTGAGTCCGGAAAAATCTGCTCGACTCAAAGCAGAAGCGAAAGCACCTTACCGAGGTCTGCGGCAGTTTGTCTATGTAGCTTTCGGGGCTTCTGGCTTCATCGGTGCCTTAGTCTTTTTAGCACAATTGCTGGCAGGGCGCAATGTCGGAGCCGCCCTACCCAACTGTGCCCTGCAAGTCGGGGTTGTTGCTCTCATGGTTTGGCTGTTTCGTCTGGAACAACGGGCCTCTCGCTCCAAAAAACCCTAGGCGCGGTCGATGTCTCCTGTGTGCCGAGTCCCCTGGGACAAGAGCACAACAGGAGATATCGAAAACATAAGCTGCGCTGACAGGATCTCGGCCTGGACTATGTTCTCCAACCAGCAAGGATCTCCTGGGTAATGAG
This sequence comes from Hormoscilla sp. SP12CHS1, assembly GCA_014324065.1. Taxonomy (GTDB): domain Bacteria; phylum Cyanobacteriota; class Cyanobacteriia; order Cyanobacteriales; family Desertifilaceae; genus Hormoscilla. The sequence continues at coordinate 12,943 of JACOMV010000183.1, forward strand.
TGAAAAATGTATTGTAATATACATTTACCGCTATAATCAAGGCTGAAACCCTTGATTTGGCGTGACTATAAGCTTTACTCATCACCCAAAACCCAGGAGACCCACCAGCAACCATTAACAATAAACAATAAACTAGTACGCAACGCCGCAAATAACTCCGATAACTCAGATGAGCAACGGCTTACCGATATAAGTCCAGCGAAACGGCT
>JACOMV010000184.1 GCA_014324065.1 Hormoscilla sp. SP12CHS1
TCGCTACCGTAGGGAAGGTGCTTTCACTCCTGCACCTGGAGGGGTGGACTTTCACCACCATCATCTATAAGTTCTCAGGACTAATGTAACCCTGGTAGCGATCTTCTTCTTGACATGTGTCAAGTAACTTTACGCTAAACGAATCGCACGTCCCCGGATCCCCCCCTTTTGTAAGATACTGTGGAGTAATCAACTGGGAGGTATAACTCCTTATCATCCTCTCCGGCTGATAGCGCTTGACTTTCCCCCCCCCTCCCCCCCTCAGACGCCCTGAATTGGTAATTCGCCCACAGCATCTTGTAAGGGTTTGGGGGGGATCCTTGTGCAACAAATACATGACCGCACCCCTAGCCGTCTGGCATGGCCGACGGGCGATCTGCCCAGATATCTTGTCCGGACTACTTTCGGAAAATGCCAAGCAAACCGCAAATATATGCCATAATAATGTAAAAACAGCAATTTAGTCAAGAATTTGTTAAATTAATTAACATTGAGCCGGACAGAGTTGCTCGAGTGTAACTCGTCAAAGTCAGGGAATGACCAAGAATGTGGAAGTTTTTTGGAGCAGGAGTCAACCATGCTACACCGCAAGATTTATCAACTCTGTTGTGAAAATCGTGAAGTCTGGATTTTCTTGCGGGACCAGCAACGCTGGATAGAACGCGCGACGATCCTGGATATAGAAGGAGATTTGGTAACGATTCGTTATGAAAGCGAAGAAGAAGATGAAATCTGTTCGTGGGAAGAAATGGTGCGGTTAGAGAGCATAGGTGCAGTCACCCAGAAACTATCGACGGTCCTCAAAGGAAACATAGAAATCATGGTTTCCGAAGAATGCCCAGAAGCAGAACGAATACGCCGGTATCCCGAATCTAATCCAGAATAAGCTGGAAGCCATAAAGTGCTTCGCACCTGGGAAGCACTTTAGTGCTTACTACTACTAACCCCCGAAGCACTTTAGTGCTTACTACTAACTAACCCCCGAAGCACTTTAGTGCTTACTACTAACGGTCGAATTCTGACTTTTCAGAGGGGCATCCTTTCAAAAACGGGACAAAAACCATCTGGGGTGACCTTAAATTCATACAAAGGACTGGCGCGATTACGACATTTCTGTCCCCGGTAGTAGCGACAATTGCCGCAGCAATCGAGATCCAAACTCACTCTAGGATCGGTGCCACCAGAGAGTAACTCCCGTTGGGACACCCCCCGCAACACAAGTTCGTCTCCCTGCCAGCGGGCAGAGACTAAACCAGTATCAGCGAAATTGGGCCAGCGCCGATCGCCCGCGATCGCCTCTGGCAAAGTAATCGTGACCATAGTTTCCAACTCCAGCAACTCCCCTTCATAGGTAGTTTCTGGTGGTGCCAGTTGGAGAAAAGTCTCGCCGATCGGCAGTTCCACCAGGGTGCCAGGGGCGGGGGAGTGCAAATGGTAGCGATTGTAGAGTTCCTCTAAACCGGTGAGGTCAGCCAGATAGGAGGGGGAACCGTGGATAAAAACTACGTGCTGGGGACGGAGATTATGAATCAGCTGGGTAGTGCCAGGTCCATCGGAATGCTGAGACAGTAAATATGTTTCGACTTTTATAGCTAAATCTGATGGAAAACTCTGGGAGCCATTAACATCTTCAGATAGTAGGACAAGCCCTGGTCCGGGATCGGGAAGTTGCCACTCGGTCACATCGCCATTGCCATCGACCAGGAGGATATAGGGAGACTCTGAAGCTACAGACTCTTGGCCAGACAACCGGCGCACCCGAGGCCGCACTCGTTCATCCCAAAATAGGGGTTGATGCTGGGCAAAATTCTGTACGGCGGCGGGTAAGTGGGGTAGGAGTTCCAAATAGGCATCACATCCAGCCGCTACCCTCTCATCTACCCAGATATCCAGGTCGCGTCCGGTAAACTGGTGATGACTCCGCAGCAGCACCAGCAGTTCTTGACCCAATCCCAGTATCGGTACTGGCAGTAACACGGAACAGCCATTGGCGATCGCATTACTAATCCGTTGGGCCAGTTGATTTTCTTGGGTGCGCCGACGGGGATGACGGGCCGTGCCATAACTCCCCTCGATAATCAATACATCAGGTTTCAATCCCCGCACTTCTTCTAAGCGCAAGCCCTCTACTAGGCGGGAGTTAGATAAGAAAAAATCCCCAGTATAAAAAATACTGTAAGTACGCTGTCTAGTTCTGTAAGTCAGCAGGAAAGCAGCGGCCCCAGGCAGATGTCCCGCCGGGAACAATTGAGCAGTTAACCCCGGACGTAACTCTACTTGCGTCCGCCAGGGCAAAGCCTGGCAAAATAATGGTATGCAATCGCCTCTGTACTCTGGCCAATTTATGGGTAACAGCTGAGTTGTGGCTTCCGAGGCATAAATGGGCAGTTGTGGAAAAGCCTGATGCAGTGACAGCAAACCTCTAGCGTGGTCTGAATGGGCGTGAGTACAGATCGCCAAGTCAGCCGGTAGCCCCCCCCACTGAGTCCCTACCTCCCGCAGAGGTGAGATGTCTCTCAAACCGCAGTCCAGCAGCAGGCGGTAGCTACCCATGCGCATTAACAAGCAGACTCCTTCGGCGGTCTGATCGACTCCGTAGGGTATACATTCTAGCTCGCGATCGTTCCCTTGAGGCACTGGCAATATCTCTGCGTAGGGTAGGCACCGGCCACCAGACTTAGTGGGCAGAACCGTTACCGTGATAGTTGTCCGAGTCGTAGAAGCCATTCTTCGTGCCAAAGAACAAGCATGACACTGTAAAGGCCACGGTTAACAAGACTAAAATCAACTTGACATCCATAAACTGTCTGCTCTCCTAATTATTGCATATTTTAGACAAATTATATCTAGTAACGACTAACAGCCATAATATTTTACCAATTATTAATGAATCGCGATCGCTTCTCCCCTAGGATCGCATTTTTCCTCCTCTGGTCTGCTATTGACTTTGTGCGTTATGGGACCGCTGTCCGAAGAGAGGCGCTTGCTGCTGTATCCTCTGGGTAGTGGGAGTAGCGATACAGCCCGATCCTCCCAGCACTGGGGATCTCCTCCTCAGCCGGGTAATGGGCTAATGAGGTCCGATTGTAGTGGAAACACCATGAATTAATGACAAGCATCACCAAGTTGAACAGGGTAGGATCGCCAGATAAATTCTGGAATATCACCTCTTTTCTATAAATAAAATAACTGATATATACGATCGAAAACAGTATCTTAGTGGAAGATCATCCTGACGATCGGTCCGCGGACGGCCCGAGAAATCGGAAATTGGCTCGACTAGCATTCGATCGCAGCGGTATTTACCGGTAAATGGTAATAGTAGGTAGGAGCGGGAGTTTAAGCATTAGATTATCTATTTTGCAGGAGTGTATTTGCTAACCGCGATCTGAAAAAATGCTAGCATTAATATTACTAGATTTGAAACTGCCCCGAATCGATGGTTTAGAAGTGCTGCGCCGTTTGCGTGCGTCCGATAGTACCAGAACCATTCCAGTTGCGATCGCATCTTACAACGGCAAGACTTGATAAATTGCTATACTTTGGGCTGTAACAGCTACATTACCCAACCCGTGGACTTTGGCCATTTTCAAGCAGTAGCCCGGCAACTGGCGCTGTATTGGTTGAAATTAAATCAAGTTCCATCTCTAGCATAATTGTTAATTTTCCATGACTAGTCCAGAAACCCGGTTGTCTGTAAAAACCGTGTTTATTATGTCCTTTTATTATGTCCTTGGTAGTGGATAGGGATGATGTATTAGAAGATAATTTCTTTACCTAGTTGGGTGAAGCGAACCTCTTCGATCTGCCAGTTGGGGTTATCAGTCAGGGTTTGGCGGAGACTGCCAAATAGGGCAAACTGTTCGCAAAAAGAAAGAGAGATAAACTGCCGCCCCGTGTTAGGATTTAGTTGCAGATCCACTGTGGCGAATTGACGCTGTCGATCTAGGTTCACCCGATAACCAGCGATGTCAAAGTTAGCGGAGGTTGCTTGTTCGATCGCTTTTCCTACAACCCTAACAAGTAAGCGATACTGGGGAAGGACTACTTTTTCGGCAATCAGGGTTTCGCACTGGCTGTCTGCTTTGTAAATGGTCACCGTTACAGTATTATTAGCAGGCTCGGTGCCGGAGCTGGATGATAGGCTGCTAGTTGTGGTGACTTGGTCTGTTATGGGGTTGCTACTCAAGGTGTTCTCACCCGCCAGGGGGTAACGGCACATCCAAGTGCAGCCGCTGACTAGCATCGTGCCGAACAGCAGAAATGCTAAAATCTTTATGTTCATCACAAAAATAGATCGATATTGCTATTTATATGATTCAATGTCTCTAGGATATAATCAGCAGTATTTTTTTGTCAGTTACGTAGTCCGTCCCGAAAGTCAGTTGTCCACTAACCACTAACTACTAACCACTAACTACTAACCAATGACCAATACTTGGAATCGGCGACATATTCTTTCTCTGGCTGATTTTGTGCCAGATGAATATGATACTGTTCTACAGACTGCTACTAGCTTTGCTGAGGTGCTCTCCAGACGGACGAAGAAGGTACCGACTTTGCAGGGACAGGTGGTGGCGAATCTGTTTTTTGAACCATCTACTCGCACTCGCAATAGTTTTGAACTGGCGGCAAAGCGGCTTTCTGCTGATACCCTGAGTTTTGCCCCGGGAACTTCTTCTCTTTCTAAGGGAGAGACGATTTTGGATACGGCGAAGACTTACTGGGCGATGGGAACTGATCTGATGGTGATTCGACATCAACAGGCCGGTGTGTCGAGTGCGATCGCCTCATTAATGGATCGTCTGGGGGCAAAAGTCCGGGTGCTGAATGCGGGTGATGGCCAGCACGAACATCCTTCTCAGGCATTGCTGGATTTATTTACTATTACATCTCAGTTAGATGCCAAGCATCCGCGCATCTCACTCCTGGTAGACAAAAAGATCGCGATCGTGGGGGATATTGTTCATTCCCGAGTTGCCCGATCGAATATCTGGAGTCTAACAGCAACTGGAGCCCAAGTCCATCTGGCTGCGCCGCCGACTCTGGCACCGAAACTGCTTGCTGAATATACCGCCATATCCGATGATTCTGCACAAAATAGACAGTTATATCTGCATTGGCAGGTTGAACCAGCGTTACAAGATGCTGATTTTGTCATGACTTTGCGCTTGCAAAAGGAACGAATGACTCAGCATTTGCTTCCCAGCGGGCGAGAATATCATCAGTTGTTTGGCATTACCCGCGAGAGACTGAAACTTTGCAAACCTGATGTGAAAGTTTTGCACCCAGGTCCTGTCAACCGGGGGGTAGAAATTAGCTCCGATCTGATGGATGACCGCCAATTTAGCCTGATTTCTCAACAGGTTGCTAGCGGTGTTGCGGTCAGAATGGCTTTGCTTTATCTGATGGGTAGCGGTAAGTAAGTGAACTCACTTTTGCTGCTGGCCTATTTACGAGTAGCCCAGAAAACCGGTTTCTCCAAGAAACCGGGTTTCTTAATTCATTAGGAAACCCAACATACACGAGCTTATACCATTTTGAAAAAAGATTGCTACAGTTTGAAAAAAGATTGCTACAGTTTGACCTCCTGTAATTTTCTGGCTTCGTTGTCAGCCCGCAGGGGGTCTTGACCCCTGCGTTACCAGGCAGCGCATCCCGGAGAGGAGAGCAGCCAGGTTTCGAGGCGCCAAGTCGGTTAAAACCGGTTAAAACCGACTGGGTAAGATAACTGTTTTAAACTGTAGCCATATTTTATTGATAAATTTTGGTTTCATAAAATTATTAAATATGTGCTACAATTAACTGGGAATAAATGTCTTAGTTAGCTATCAGCTTATTAATGACTAAGGGGAACTGCTCGCCTTCAAGGTCACTCCGGGGAATGTTGACGAGGGGAAACCGGTGCCTGACTTAATTCAAGATCTGATTTAAAAAAAATTTGGCGATCGCGGGTATATTTCTCAAGAGTTATTTTAAAAATTATATGAGCAAGGTTGAGAACTGATTACCAGTCGGTGTCTCCTGGGTAGTGCGAGTACGATAACGCCCAGATGCACTAAAATAAATGTTAGATATCCCTGTTAGCGGCCGCGGCTGCCATACTATTACTCAGTGTGACATGTCCCACGGATGCGCGGATTCAGAGATGATGGAAATCTTCACAAGATATTGATAATTGAGTTATGAATCAACAGATTCTCGACTTAGCTTCATCCTATCTCCAAGCAGCAGTGGCACCCCAGGCAGGGGCGATCGATCGAGACCCGGTGGCCCTCAAAGCAGCCTTGACAGGACTGGGCGATCGCTCTTTACTGGGTTTGATGGTGCCCCAGGACTGGTCCTGTCCGGAAGTTGACATCGGGACCTATCGTGCTTTTATGCAGCTTGTAGCCAGATATTCCGGTGCCTTAGCTTTCCTGCAAACCCAGCACCAGAGTGCGGCCCGCAGGATCGCCAGTAGTGACAATGAGGCTCTCAAGAGCGCATATCTACCTTATATGAGTAATGGTGAGGTATTATTAGGTGTCGGCGTTTCCCAACTGCGGCGTCCCGGCCGTCCCCTAGTGAAAGCCTTACCAGTAGAGGGCGGGTATCAGATCCATGGCAAGGTTCCCTGGATAACGGGTTTTGGCTTGTTTCAGGAGTTCACGATCGGAGCGACTTTACCCGACGGTAGGGCCCTGTTCGGTCTCGTGCCTTTGAGAAAAACCTTAAACATTGCTTTCTCAGAGCCCATGGAACTGGCAGCAATGACCTCCACTAACACTGTCACGGCTGTCATCGGGAACTGGTTCCTACCCCAGCAGCAAGTGATCTCCATCAAGCCGGTAGGCTGGTACCGGGAAAATGACAAAAAAAATGTCCTCCACCACAGTTTGTTTCCCCTGGGATGCGCTAGAGCCGGTCTGGATATCGTCGAAAATACGGCTAAGGTCAAAAACTTGCCTTTTATTGGCGATGCCTTGATATCCTTAAATCGAGAACTCACTAACTGCGAGCGTGCTATTATGGCAGCCGGTCCCCAGGACTCTTTTGACGATCGCCTGGAACTGAGGGCGTGGGCGATCGACCTAGCAGTCCGTTGTGCCCATGCTGCTGTGGCGGTTTCCAGCGGTGCGGCGAACTACTCCGACCATCCAGCCCAGCGAGTCTACCGGGAAGCTATGGTCTACACGGTCTTCGGTCAAACCACCGCCGTGATGGAGGCGACTCTGGCCCGGTTGATAAGTAAGAATGCCCAGTAGGGTGGGCAGATGTAAGTAAATTACTACAAAATTTACGTAATTACCCCTTGACAGTTGCAAAGATATAAGCCAGAATGGGAAATGTAAGACATGGGGCTGCAATGGTTTCGACGTATTAGCGAAAACTGCTCCGTGATTCAGGTCGAGAGTGGGTCTCCTCTCGTAAATATCGGCTCAAACAAAAATGTAACTGCGAACAACATTGTTCCTTTTGCTCGTAAAGCAGCTGCGGTTGCCTAAAAACATCATATAGGTTCGAGCGTCTGTAGTTTGACTCCGTTAAGGACTGCGGACAAAACCCCAACGGATGCGCTAGTCAGTTGTCTCTGGTAGACTAACTAGCAAAGAACTCACCAGAGCATCCTGTCATCCGGGATAATGGATGGTTCCCGCCCCGAGGGTTAGAAGGGCTAAACCTGTGAACGATCGGAAAGTCAATAACTGATGCGGACGGCAGTTCGATTCTGCCCAGCTCCACTTAATTGAGTTCGATATCAAATACCCCATTGGGTAACAACCGCCGTTCAACATACTCAGGCTGCAGAAAGACTGGCTGAAAGACGCAACCCATCTCACATTAGGGTGAGGTCCGTGTTCCTGGGTAGTGGGACTAGCGCTCCCAGAACGGAAGTGGTAGCAAAGCAAAAGTGATGTCCACAGGCAACATTCTAGCAACCAGCACCAGATCACAACTATCATGAGTAAATTGGCTTCTCTAATTATCGGAGAAGGAAACTTCAAGCGGGGTTTTCCCGTGATATTAAAGATTGGATATGATGGGAAATTGTCATAAGCCCAAATCTCTGGCGGCTTGCTAGAGCGTCGGTCCATTAATAATACTTGACAAATTTCAACTAATGTGCATGCACGAAAAATAAGTATATTATCGTAAAAATATCTGGCCTTCACTCCCTCTGGACATCATGATTTTATCCAAAATCTGTTCTACTGAACTGG
>JACOMV010000185.1 GCA_014324065.1 Hormoscilla sp. SP12CHS1
TCAAGAAAATCTACCCCAAAACAAGAAAAATGAGTTACAATAGGAAGAAGAAGTTCAGATAATGGCATATGAAAATTACCAATCTAGATCATCTAGGATTAGTAGCAGGGATAATCGATGAAATAGGAATAGAATCGATAATTAACCGGCGCTTAGGAGAACACTCATCGGAGAAAATTAGCTCTGGAAAAGTAGTCAAAGCAATGATAATCAATGCTCTCGGGTTAGGATCATCACCTTTATACTTGTTTTCTAAGTTTTTTGAGGGAAAATCAATCGAACACTTGATAGGAAAAGGAGTTAATCCAGATGATTTAAATGCTGATAAATTAGGGAGAGTTTCTGATAAATTATCTGCTCGCGGTACTGGAGAAATCTTGATAGAAGTAGTTGGGGTGAAAAAATATCAAATAAAAACAGAAACATCTCATCTAGATGCAACTTCATTTCATGTTCATGGAGAGTACAAATCTTCAGAGGAAAATGAAGTTGGAGAACCGAGAGCAATAAAGATAACTCATGGATACTCAAGAGACCATCGACCTGATTTGAAACAATTTACAATGGAGTTGATTTGTTCGGGTGATGGCGAGCTCCCATTGTGGATGAAAATGGGAGATGGAAATCAATCGGATCAAAAACAGTTTGCTCAAACAATAAAAGAGTTCAAAAAAACTTTTGAGTTTTCAGGTTTAATATAAAACAACATCCCTGAGAGCAGGGATATCATCCGCTCGACACTAAAACTACGTTGTTTAGCTTAAATACTACTAGGAGTAACGGCAGCGAGAAACCACTTATCACATCTGCCATCAGTATCCCGCTGCTTACCAGCGGGTAGGTGCGCTTAATTTCCCTGATATTGAACAGTTGATTTGCCGTGATTGACGTATTCATTTCGTTCAGCACGTGACATGCTTCTACCCACAGCCGCAGCAGAAATACCGTTAAGCCGGCCACGTATATTATATCTAACCCGAAACGCAGCCCGAATAACGGGATTGCCATCAACAGGGCGATCGCTACTATTAGCCGCCGCAGGGGCAACCATTTTTCCAGCCATGAGTACAACACACCCAATAGAGAACCCATCACCGCACTGGCAATATATATCCAGGGCAATGATTCTGCTCCATACCTATCCAGGAACAATGCTGCCGTACTTGCTTCCGACCAAGTCAGTCCTAAACAGGTTGCTGTGTAGAACGCCAGCATCAGCAACGTCCGCCCACTTTCCTCTGGTCGGAGATGTAGTAGCTGCAATAATCCCCTAGCTGATTTGCTCAATCCCGAACCCTGATGCTTTATTTCCATAATCTCCTTCTCCTGTAACTTGACACCGATTGTCAAATCTTTAATTATGACTGTCAAGTTACACTACTCGCTAATTGTTAATTGCTAATTGCTAATTGCTTTATTTTCCTGGACACTTAACACTTAACAATCAACAATTATCCATCTGTGTCCCCCCCTCGTTCCCACGTATCTGCCTGGGAACGTGCGAGTAGCGCGAGCTCAGATGTCGCGCATCTAAACTGCATATTAGAGCTGCCGATAAAATCTTGGGATCCTCGACCCATAAGCGGCAATCGCCACCCTGCCTGCCCCATTTTGGAATATGCAATTTAAATGCATCACAGCTTATCTCCTGGGTAGCGTTCCTACGATGTCCCTTATGCATGTGCGGCTAGCGATCCCCGGGGACATCGAGATCCCAGGAGATACCTCGCCCCGGAAGACACAGCACCCGGGGACACAGCCCTGTTATTTTTTTGGAGAAAGCATCATCATCATATTCCGACCTTCTTTCTTCGGTTCCTGTTGCACCTCTGCCACTTCTTCCAAGTCCTTTGCCATCCGCTTGAGCAATTCTTCTGCCAGGTTACTATGCTGTATTTCCCGACCTCTGAAGGTTATCGTTGCTTTTACCTTATCTCCTGCTTTTAGAAAGCGCTGGGCGCTATTTACGCGCACCTGATAGTCATGTTCGTCTATCTTGTAACGCATTTTCACTTCCTTTACATCAGCCTGGTGCTGTTTTTTCTTTGCTTCCCTGGCTTTTTTCTCTTGTTCAAACTTATATTTGCCGTAGTCAATTATCCTGCAAACTGGCGGATCTGCCTTGTCACTGACTAGGACCAGATCCAGATCCTTTTGATCCGCCATCTGCAATGCTTCCCTCGGGGTCATCACCCCTAATTGGCCCCCATCAGTATCTATGACCCTAATCTTGGGAAATCTAATCCGTTCGTTGATTTGGGGGAGATCGCGATTTTTTCTTTTCTCTATCACAAGCGTTAAAGGTGAAACTTCTAATAGCGCTACAATGCGCGAAGTTAATTTTTCTTTTGGAGTCAGGTATTTTTTTGCTTTGCTCTGCACTGGCTTTACTGTCCGCAGACATCAACCCTAGCCCAGCGGTGTCTGGTCGTCGCTCGATGTCCCCGGGGAGCGCTAACCGCACGTTCCCAGGCAGAGCCGTGGGAACGAGGCGGGGACATCGTACTCGCACTACCCACGAGACACCGGCTGCTCCTTCTCTTTATTTCTAGCATATCCGCATCCTGAGAATGTCAACTTTCTGGCTGCTAGCATCATAATTGCCAATATTTTCATCAAGGACCTACTGGCCCATAGCAGTTCCTTGAGTATATCTACCTATTTATATTCCCATCGGGGGCTTGCTAGGCTAGGACAGTGACTTGCTCTGTGTCCACCTCTGTGGCTCCATCCACTCCCATCGCTACATCCACCATTTTGTCAAGAATGTCTTGGCTGGAAACTTCTCCTTTCAACACTACCTTGCTGCTGGTCTGAGCCACCCACAGGCGTTCGGAATCATTCAGTTCATCGTCTTCATCGAACGCTAGAACCACCCGCTTAGCCAAGCCACTCCGATCGTATTCTCCGTACAACCCTACTCGCTCTGGAGGGATCTCATCTACTCCTGCGGCCTCTTGGGCTGCTACTGCGGCCTCTTGGGCTGCTGCTACCGCTTCTTCGTCAGTTTCGGAGGGTTTTTCTAGGCCAAACATTCTTTTTAACCAACCCATAGTCCTTTCGACTCCTACTCTAGTTTTACTTCAACTCCGACCACCGGGCCGTAGGTCTCGGATAGTTAGAACATTCATTTTACCGCGTTATCTGTATATGCTGAATATCTTAACGTCTATTTTTCAACTCTGTCTTTCCCACCTGCCGGTCTTCCGGAGTTGGATAGGGGACCAGTATTCAAATAGTAACATCTGCTGGTGGGCGGTCAGAGATGAAAATCTTTTTGATGTGGGGGAGTAGTTTATATAATAGAGGGCTAGACAAAGTTAAACTACCGATCGCCGGAAGCGGACAGTACGCAACGGACAACTGACAACTGACAACTAACTTATGAAACATACTATATCTGTGCTAGTGGAGGATGTTGCGGGGGTTCTCACTAGGATTGCCGGTCTATTCGCCCGTCGCGGTTTTAATATTGAGAGTCTAGCAGTGGGCCATGCCGAGCAGCAGGGAGTCTCCCGGATTACCATGGTGGTGCCCGGAGATGACCGGATAATTGAGCAGTTGATTAAGCAACTGTACAAGCAAATTAATGTGCTTAAGGTCCAGGATATCACGGAAAGTCCCTGTGTGGAGCGGGAATTAATGCTGATGAAGGTGAATGCCACCAGCAGCACTCGCTCAGAAATTATAGAATTAGCCCAGATTTTTCGCGCTCGTGTGGTAGATGTGGCGGAGGAGTCCCTAACGCTGGAGGTGGTGGGCGACCCTGGTAAAATGGTGGCGCTCGTCCAGGTGCTGCAAAAGTTCGGCATTCGGGAAATCGCCCGTACTGGCAAAATTGCTCTGACCCGCGAGTCTGGGGTGAATACTGAATTACTCAAAACTCTGGAAGCTTCGCTTTAGGTGGGGAGCATTTAGAACTGCTAGTCAGCGATCGGTGGTCAGCGGTCAGTGGTCAGTAGTCAATTCTGAATTTTGAATTTTGAAGAAAGAATTTTGGGTCTTCGGTACTTGGGAGGCTATAATGATGCTTGAAAACCACCGAAATACTTGCTATGTAAGGATTTGACGAATTGATTAACTCAAATTACCTTCATTATGTAAGCCTTGCCAAGACTGGAGTGCATTAATTTGGTGCCAAAATACCATTGCTTTGTACCGAAGAGCCAGAATTTTGAATTAGGTGGAGCTGTTGGCAGTAGAATAAGGAAGATTTATTTGAGGTAAACTCCGATGCCAGTTGCAGTGGGAGTAATTCAAACTCTCGGTTTTCCAGGTGTGCTAGCTGCTGCTGACGCGATGGTCAAAGCAGCGCGGGTCACGTTGGTCTATTTTGACAGGGCGGAAAGCAGTCAGTTCGTGGTGGCGATTCGAGGGCAAGTTTCTGAGGTGAAAGTAGCTGTGGATGCGGGTGTCCAAGCAGCGAAAAACACCTACGGCGCGACAATACTCATGCATTACATCGTTCCCAACCCGCCGGAAAATGTGGTGGCGGTTCTGCCCATCGACTACACGGAAGCGAGCGAACCGTTTAGATAAAAAGTTACCCTACTTAACAGTAAGAATATAGCAATTAGCTATACTTTTTTCACCGCTCAAAAACACGGAATTTAGAGGAGATTGACAATGGCACAACAAGCGGTTGGAGCACTGGAAACAAAGGGCTTTCCCGGTGTTCTCGCAGCGGCGGACGCGATGGTGAAAGCAGGTCGGGTGACCCTGGTAGGTTATATTAGAGCTGGGAGTGCGCGATTTACGGTGATGATTAGGGGAGATGTCTCCGAGGTGAAGACGGCGATGGATGCGGGAATTGAGGCAGTTTCTAAGGCTTTTGGTGCTACTCTGGAAACTTGGGTGATTATTCCTCGCCCCCATGAAAATGTAGTGGCGGTGCTGCCGATTGATTTCAGTGCATCGGTGGAACAGTACCGTCAAGCGGTTGAGGGCATTACCCTTCCGGGCCGACTGAATGGTTCTAATTGAATGGTGAATTGTCAGTGGTTAGTTGTCGGTGGTCCGCAGTCAGTAGTCAATTGTATTAGAGGTAGGTGGTCCGCAGTCAGCAGTCAATGTAAGAATTTTGAATTTTCCAGTTGGCCAATTGGAACTCGCTGGCACCAGTCCCGATACTGTCCATGGCATTAACAGAGCCGGAGATGGGGTGGGCTGGGTCTTGTTTTTGACTGGCTGACCGTTTGGGCCAATGCTCCGGTTACTCTCATACCGACCTCGGACCTTAGCCACTAGCCCCCTAGAGGGCTGGCGGCTATTTGTGAACTTGTTGTTGCCAGTTCATAAATTTTGTGCTATTGTTATTTTATCACGGAATAATGGGATTTGTAAAGGGACACGAGTTGTGCCCCGGGTTGGCGACAGTTGATGTGGTCTGGGAGCGTTCGCCCGTTGCGACAGCTCTTGGGGCAAGATCGGCTTAGCTGTTCCGGGCTGGGTTTGGGTATGTATGAAGTCAGGAGTTTACCAAAAAGTCAGGTTGAATGTTAGTAGAAAAGACATTAAGAGAAACTTTCTCCAGATCCTTCAAGAAAAAAAGGGTCCAAAATTATTGGTCAGACAGACGGTCATGGGGAGAAATATTCAGAAATACTTTTGATTTAAGATGGACGCAGCATGTATTAGATCCGATCCTGGGATGCTTGAAGATGACGAAGCATTCAATCAAAGTCCACAGGGTAGAAAAAGATTTAGTTTATTTAACGACCTTGTCGATTAATAAACTAAATCAGCTGTTTATTAGTTTGCCAGTTAGTCCTGTTTCTGTAGGGACGATGGTAGTTGCCTATAGCGCTCAAATTGCCGATCGCATATCAGCAAAAGCATTTGTGCTCTGGATAGGAACGGAGTCGGATAGTAAAATCGATAGCTTGAGAACTGCTAAAGCATTTAATTTCATAGATCCTTGGCAAAGCAGGATAAATTTTAAGGAAAAAATAGTTGGCGGTCCAGCCGATAAAATAAATGAACCCTTATCGGGAAATAAACTTAAGGCGATCGGGGTTATAACACTGGTGGAAGGAGTAGAATTATTGCAGCGGTTTCATAACTGCTCTCTGGTGGTCCTGGACGATCCTTCAGGGAAAACGTATCCAAGAAACTCTAGCTACGGAGAAGAAGCTTTTGCTTTAGCGAGAGTTTGTAGAGAAAAAAATATTCCTTTGGTGGGGATTGTGCCACCTTGGGTAATGAAAGATATTGAATACAATCAAATTGGGGCGCAAAATACGGAGAATGTGCTACTGTGGCCGATCGACTTCTTTACTTTACGCTCTTATCCGGATGATGGTCATATATTTGATAAAAATAGGAACAGACATCATCCGATAGAAGAAAGCTTTTTGCGATTAGAAAAAAAACGTAAATGTTTACATGAGGCGCAGGTAACAATTAGAACATTTAGCTGCCAAGTAAAAATTGCCGAGCTATTTCAATCCTCATCGGAGTTGCTGCTGGAGTTGGCGGGACAGCCGCAATGTCAGACTGTGTGGGAAGCAGGATGGGAAATATGGCGGGATCTGGCGGCTCCAGTATTGCCTTTTGAATTGCTATGGGAGCGGTTGCTTTCAAGGGAGTTGGCGCGTTTAGAAAATGCGGCGGGGGACTCACCTCAAGCAATGCGCTTACAGGAAATGCTCCAGACTCTGGCCCGAATGCTGGTGACCCTGAAGGAGAATCCTTTCCTGGATGTAATTGCTAGGACTGAACCAGAAACTGTGGTGGCGATCGAAAATGCCGAACGGGCCCAGGCTTTAGAGGAGTTTTTAATGGCAAGTCGCTCTCCCGAATTGATGCCGCAAATTTTACCGATCGGCCAGATTAAAGATTTAGGGGGAGAAAAGCTGATTGTGCTGGGTCAACCCAAGGCTTTTCACCGGGACTTGTTACAAAGATCTTTCTTTCACAAAGTAGAGGTGCTGCTATGGTCAGCTCTAGCGGATAATGCCGAGCAACGGTGGGAAAATTTGGAGGTTGATGCGCGATCGTGGCATCGTAAAACTTGGCTGGAGTTAACGGGAAAAGACCAGATAATCCGTTATGGCTATAGCGAGCAGCCGACATCGGTGCAGGTTGTGAGTACAGCAAACTCCACAGAGGATAAAACTCTGAATATATCAAGGATCGAGGAAAGTTTCAATAGCTTAACGGGCCTCCATGCCGATACTGAGGGCATTAACTGGATATTGAAAGATTTAGAGTATCACTATCTAGTAGAATTGGAGCAGGGACAGAAAATTAGGGTAGTACGGGATAGCGAATTTTTATTGCTATGGCGCAGACAAACTCGGGTGGTGGCTGCCCCAGACTTGAGAATAGAACCAAAAGTTGTGCTGTGCGAGGGCATGAACCGGGATTGGTTATTTGCCCAGAAGGTTGGTTTACTGGAAGATACTAAGGAGAATTTCCTTTATCGCGCTCAACTAGATAGTTGGCGGTCTTCGGTCAGACAGGAGGTGGAACGGTCTGGTTTGTCTAGGGTATGCCAAAAACTGTTGTGGGATACAGGTGTATCTGTTGAGCAAGAGACTGTTCGGTCTAAGTGGATGGAGGGTCAGGATTTGCTGGGGGTGCCCAGGGAAAAAGCACATTTCTTTTGGTTTATACCAGCTGTTGCCCATGAAGGTTTGGAGGATTTTTGGGAAAAAGCTGATGAATTAAGAATGAAGCGTGCAGAACTGGGGGATACGATCTGTGATTGCGCGAAGGATGGATGGAAGGATCGCAAGCATGATGAAATCGTCTTTAGATATCGGCGGGTTTGGATTACTGTAGGTGAGTTACGAGATAGAATGCGGCTGCTGAAAGTGCAGTCAGAGCCGCAATTAATTCCCGAAAAACCGGCCTTTCCTTTTAATCGTCTGTTTAAGGGTTAGTTAGCGGTCAGTTGTGAGCGGTCAGTTGTGAGCGATCGCTTATTTAATCAAAAATTTCGTGATTCTTCGGTAGCCCAGAAACCAGGTTTCTAGCGCATTCCGGCGTCGCGATCGCGCGCAGGACCGGTAGCCTGTCGGTGCGGCACTGCGTATAGGAGAAACCTGGTTTCTTAATTCAAAGGCACTGGCGATCGCCTGAGTAATGCTGATAAATATTGTATAATACAGCTTGTTCGCTATTTAATTAGTACAATAACAGCATTTAGTAAACCAGTTCTTAAACGTATTTGTTCCCA
>JACOMV010000186.1 GCA_014324065.1 Hormoscilla sp. SP12CHS1
TTTTGGCGATCAGCTTATCCAGTGCTGCTATCAGGCCATCCACGTCCGATAGGGTTTGGGCGATCGCGCGTTGTTCTTCTATTACTGGAACTGAAAACTGAATCCTACGAATTTTCTCAAGCGTGAGACGAGTAATCGCATTGCCAGACATTAGCTCTTTAATGCGATTCTGACCATCAGATGACAAAATTTGTTGCAGGAAGTAACTTGGCTCATATTTCTTAGTATCGAATCTTAGAAATGCTATGCTAAATAATAGGCTAAATTCTTCATCTAAGTGATTTAATGCAGCATTTCCGGTATTTACTCCATCCTTTGTCAGGAGAAGATCGCCTTTCCTTACGTCACAACGACTATAGATCGCCCTGTGCTGAATTGCATCAATTCTTTCAGCATTAAAAATATTTAATGCCCCGCGTCCAATATTCTTTGATGTAATGTAAAGATAATCATTACCTCCTAATGATGGAGAAAAATATGTTCCATCCTGAATTTTTACGCACATTTCTGACAAAGCCTGCACATCCCAATCTTCGGGAATCACCCCAACTTCAGTTGTTTTATAACCTTCTGGCACGTGACTATTTTCGCTAATTGATGCTTACTCATTATCATACCCTCCTGCTACAATTCCTCTGCAAATCCTGCCAAAATTACTCCCGCGTTACATAATCCAAAATTTAGCCTCTTTTTTGGGTATAATTACCATGCCCCATCCCATCTGTTGTAAAAAGCGAATTGCATCCACCTGTCCTAAATTGTTAACTAAAATCTGATAGCCTTTTTCTCTTAACTCTAGTGGTGTCATAATTTATCAATTATCCTCCACCGTTCCGGAAAAATCGGACGGCAACGCTGACTTCTTAAATCGCTGCCAATCAGAATCCGTTGGCAATAGTCCCTGATATTCTGACGGCACCTGCGGGTAAAGCTGATAAGTTGCTACCCCGATCGGGTTTGTCTTGGACTTCAAGCTAAACTCTACCTCCAGCCGGTCCTTCTCGGCACAGAGAATAATTCCAATGGAAGGATTATCATCGGGGGCGCGTTCTTTGTCATTCAACACCTCCAGATAAAAATCCATCTTCCCCGCATACTCCGGGCGAAAGCGTCCGGTTTTTAGATCGATCGCCACCAAGCACTTCAAAAAGCGGTGGTAAAACAGCAGATCCAGAAAATACTCATTGTCTCCCAAGGTGAGCCGATACTGACTGCCAATAAAACAAAACCCATAACCCAACTCTATCAAAAAATCCTTGAGTCTAGCAATCAAGTTTCGCTCCAACTCCTGCTCGCGCACCGCTTGCGTCAACCCCAAAAACTCTAAACTGTACTGGTTCTTGATAATTTCCTCTGCTTGATCTGCCAAATATTCCGGTAAAGCTGTCGAAAAGTTATGGCTTTTCTCTTGCCGGCTCACCTCATAAGCACCGGCCTTAATTTGGTTGAGCAGCACGTTGCGCGTCCAGCCTAACCGAGCAGTCGCTTCCAGATAATAGCGGCGGGCCGCCTCATCCTTAATCCGCTGCATAATCAGAATATTGTGGCTCCAAGGAATTTCTGAAACAAGCTGTTTCAGAAATTCCGGTGCTTCAGCATAGGTCTCATAAAACTGCTTAATGAACCACAAATTGCGCGGCGAAAAGCTCTTCATTTCTGGAAATTCAGCCTTGAGGTCAGCCGATAGCCTTTCTACCACTGCCTTACCCCATCCTAATGCCTCCTGCCGGTCCACAATCAACTGCTCCAAAGACAAATACAATCCGATGAGCGATCTATTTACCGATCGGGCCGCTTCAATCCGACTTTGAACTACCTGGGTTTTCATATCTTGTAGGAACTCCCGATAAGTGCGATCGCCTGAATGTGAGATTATACTCATTATAACCCGTCCCATTATCTACTCTAGTGTAGCATGGCGAGAAAAACTGAAACAAGCTGTTTCAGTTTTTCCGGTGCTTCACTCTAGACCTCATAAAACTGCTTAATTAACCACAAATTTATCGGTGAGAATCCATAGTAAATTCCGGTGGGAGTAGTCTTCCAACCCAGACCGGTAGCCCAGGAACCTAGATGGTAACAGCCTGCTGCTGGTGGGCGGCGATCACCCTACTAGGCTATCATAGAATCGAGTAAGCGTTAATGGTTCAGGGATCTGGAGATCGGGTTCGCGAACCAGAAGCGATAGATAATTTACCAGATAAAATCGACATGACAGCCTTAACCTTAAACATAAACCCGGTAATGAAACTGACAGATGAAGAGTTTTTTCAGCTATCTCAGTCAAATAAGAATCTCAGACTAGAACGCACGGCAACAGGAGAATTAATTATTATGTCACCTACGGGAGGAGAAACTAGCAACCGCAATGGCCGACTAACCCAACAGTTATTTAATTGGGCGGATGCGGATGGGACGGGGGTTGCATTCGATTCATCAGGAGGTTTTAAGCTGCCGTCGGGGGCCGATCGATCGCTCGATGCCGCATGGGTGAGACTGGAACGCTGGAATAGCTTGACGATTTCCGAACAACAGAGATTTCCTCATCTTTGTCCTGATTTTATCGTCGAGTTGCTTTCTCCCAGTGACAGCTTGCCTTCAACGCAGTCGAAGATGAGAGAATACCGGGATAATGGGATGCGCTTGGGTTGGCTAATTAATCGCAGAACCAGGCAAGTAGAAATTCATCGCCCAAATCAAGAGGTGGAAGTGATTGAGAATCCCGTGACTCTATCCGGGGAAACAGTTCTCCCGGGTTTTGTCCTGAATCTCGCACCCATTTGGTAATAGCATTTTTTCAATGTATGATAGACTTAACTGGGCACAGATGGGCCCGGAGGCGGGAGCCTCCGAATACCGTTCCCAGGTTCTACCTGGGAACGAGAGAAAGTAATTAAGCCCGCGTAGGCAGCGCATCCCGAAGCACGAGCGCGTTAGCGAGTGCGGAGAGGAGAGCACTTCGTTCATGTAGCCGGGCCCTTTAGGGTTCGGGCGACGAGGTCTCCTACCAACGGGTTTTGACCACACCCGGGGTCTTCTCGCGATCGGGGGGCGATACCGTTCGGAGTCTAACTGCGATATCGTGACTTAATATTGTATATTACATATTTAATTATGTTTTCATAATATTATTATTTATTCAGTGCGGCAACATGCATAGAAAACGCCATTTTCTATACATGTTTTTCCGATATGCATAGATTTTATCCATTTTCTATACATATTCCCTAACGGGACTGGGTAAATCTCACTTTTGCGCTGGGTCTTTCACCGGTAGTCCAGCAACCCTGGACCGGTAGCCCAAGAACCCAGTATGGTTACAGCCTGCTGCTGGTGGGAGGTGCCCACCCGACAGCTTAAAGTCCCTCTAACAGGTTGTATAAAGCAACATTAATATAGTAATTTTCACGTCCCTTCTTGAGCTTTTTTAGTAAACTTATTCTCACCAACTCCTCCAAATATTTCGTTGCTGTCGCCCGACTCACTCTCAACTCATTCTGGACGAAGTCAATCTTAGTCTAAGGATGCCTAAACAAATTATTGAGTAAATCTTGACTGTATACCTTAGGTAGTTCATTACGAATGAAATGCTTGTGTGACAGCATCATCACGTTAATTACTTCAATCAACTCAACTGTTTGTAGCGAAGTTTTTTCGACCCCTTCTAACATATAGATTACCCAAGGTTCCCAATCTCTCGTTTTCCGAGTAAATTGCAGCAATTCATAATATTGTGTTTTGGTTTGATTAATATAACGACTTAAATAAAGTACAGGAGTTTTCAGTAAATTTTGTTTAACTAAGTACAAAACATTAACAATTCGCCCTGTTCTACCATTTCCGTCGTAAAATGGATGGATACTCTCAAACTGATGGTGAATTACCGCCATTTTCGTCAATGAGTCCCCATCACAAAGCCTGTCATCATTAATGAATTTTTCCAAATTAGCCATCAAAGTTTTAATCTCTTCATAACTTTGTGGCGGTGTATAAACCACCTCCCCCGTTGCATCGTTTTTTAGGGTAGTACCCGGAAGCTTGCGGAAACCCGCCTTATTTCCCTCGATCGTGGCATGAATTTCTAATATCTGACGTTCCGTTAATAATCCCGTTTTTTGAAGCTGGTTAAACCCCTCACGTAGGGCCGTAGCATAGTTATGTACTTCTTTGGCTGCGGCGGTCACGAACTGCTGCACCTGACTGTCACTACGATATAAATCATCTTGGGTAGTAATAATATTTTCGATCGCCGAACTATCTTTAGCTTCCTGCAAGGATAATGTGTTAATTAAAATTTCCCGATTGGGAATACTATTAGCCACCCCTTTCAGTTCTGCTAACGCCTGATGAGCAGTAATTAACTTTTTGAGTACCGCCTTGGTCTCGATATCTCCAATATCTCCTGGTAATAATGACAAGCCATCGATCCTATTCATCTCTTTAATTTCTCCAAACAATTAATTAATCACGAGTACTGGTGTGGTCAAAACCTGTTGCTCCTCACGATCTCTCCGGTGTCGCCGGACTTGTGCAACAAATGCATGACCACTGGGAACGAGAAAGTAATTAAGCCCGCGTAGGCGGGCTTCGTTCCTGTAGCCGGACCCTTTAGGGTTCGGCGGGCGTGGTAGGGGCTAAGATGCATGACCACTGGGAACGAGAAAGTAATTAAGCCCGCGTAGGCGGGCTTCGTTCCTGTAGCCAGACCCTTTAGGGTTCGGCGGGCGTGGTAGGGGCTAAGATGCACTCAAGCCCATCTGCTGCAAATGGTCTTCTACCCGGCGGGCCAACACCTCAACTTCCTCTTCCAACTGGGGCAAAGGTTCCGCATAACGTTCCTCTAACAGCTTCACTCGGTTCGCTAACTGCTGCGTCACTCGCTCGATCTCCGCCGTAATTGCCGCCTCTAGCGTCCCGTGCCACTTGTCATCCACTACCAAAGTTTTAATTTCATCCTCTGTTAATTTAGCATACTGGGAAAACACTGCCTTATCCAGTGCCGTCTGGGCATTATTCACTGCTTTCTTAGCCGCCGCCTCTCGATCGAACAATTTCAGGCATTGTTCCAGAATTGAGAATTGTTCGTCATCAAGGGATCCTGAGATGACTTGTTTGATTTTAGCTTTCGTCACCTTCCCCGCATCCGTCTGGGCATCACTTAAGGCCCCATCTTCCCCGCTATGTTCCTCTATCAGCGCCTCTAACTCCTGACTGACGGCATCCAATTCTGCCTGTAGTTCGTCAATCTGCTGCCGATCGGCAAAATACAGCGCCACGATCGCACTGGGCGGTATCAAGTCAGCTTTATACTTTTTCTTATCGACGATCAAATCTGGAGTTTCCTTCAACTTCTCGCCCTTTTTCGCCACCAACTCCCGCAGCACCTTCCCTGCCTGCCAACCATCTTGCACCAGTATATAAACATCATCCTGCATCGTTTCCGTCCAGTAGTCCATCAATAGCTGGTAAATGTCGTACTTATCCAGCAAGTCAGAGTCGGCAAACCGCGCCAGCAAATCCTCCGATAGCTTGGCGATCATTTCTTTCGGCTTCTCCCCAAGGGCGATCGCCTTCAGTTGGGGCTCGTGGTGCTGGCGCCAATCGCGATACAATGCCAGAGTGCGATCGGCAAACTCGGCGAACTCGGGACGATCTCGAATAGTCGCCTTTACCTGAGAAGATGCTACCAAACTCCGGCTATAGCCCGGGCGATTTCCCGGCGCAAACAAAGCATCTCGCACCTGGGGAAACACCCGCCAGTAGTCATTTAACGCATCAATATCCCTGTTAGGAATGCCACCCTTGAGGTGAGCGCTGAGGTCGTGAATGTCTTCAGGTTCGCTAGAATCAATATAACGGGGAATATTGAGATTATAATCGTGAGCTGCGATTTCGGACAAACTCACCATCCGACTGTAGCGAGGCAATTCTATCTGATGATTGAATACATCCACAATCTTATGGATATCCTGACTGCGCAGCCGGTTCTTATTGCCATCCTTGATAAACCCCTTGCTAGCATCCACCATAAACAAACCCTGACCGGGTAGCGGAGGGTCGTTACCCGGGGAGCTGGCATCCCCTTTATCGATAACGATAATACAAGCAGGAATGCCCGTGCCATAAAACAGGTTTGGAGGTAAACCGATGATACCCTTAATGTATCCCTGGCTGACCAAATTCTGCCGAATGCGAGCCTCAGCATTTCCCCGAAAAAGTACCCCGTGAGGCAAAATTATCGCCCCCTTGCCCGTACTTTTCAATGATTTGAGAATGTGGAGCAGAAAAGCATAATCACCGTTTTTTGCCGGGGGAACGCCATACTCAAACCGATTAAATTCATCCTTGGTAGTATCTACCCCATTACTCCAAGCTTTATAGGAAAAAGGCGGGTTGGCAACAGCAAAATCAAAAGTTTTCAAACTGCCATCGGTCTCTTTCCAGTAAGGAGAGGAGAGAGTATTACCCTGCTCAATTTCCGCCGTCGGACAGTCGTGCATAAACATATTCATCCGCGCCAATGCCACCGTAGCGTTATCCATTTCCTGCCCGTAAATAGTTAAGCGATTAGGAGATTCATCTGCCACTTTCAGCAATAGGGAACCGGAACCGCAAGTGGGATCGTAAACCGTGGCATCCTGCCTGGTTTCTGGCGTAACGCCCACCACCTTCGCGACAACCCGCGACACCTCCGCCGGGGTATAAAACTGCCCCTTACTTTTCCCCGACTCCGTGGCAAAGTGACGCATTAGATACTCGTAGGCATCCCCCAGTAAATCATCCCCTTCAGCGCGGTTCGCGCTTAAGTCCAACCCGTCGAAAATCGCCACCAACCGAGACAGGCGATCGACCATCTCCTTACCTTTGCCCAGCTTGTCCTCATCGTTAAAGTCGGCAACATCAATGACACCTTTAAGTCCATTTTCTGCTGCTAACTGACCAATAATTTTATTAATTTTGTCTCCGATTTCGGGATTCCCTTTAAGGGCCACTAAGTTCTCAAAAGCTGCGCCATCTGGGACGAAAATAATACTGTCCCGATCGCCGGCATATTTATCAGACACATATTTCAGAAACAACAAGGTGAGGACGTAATCGTTATACTGGGAAGCGTCCATGCCACCTCGCAATTCATCGCATCCTGCCCATAGGGAGCTATAAATTTCAGTTTTTTTTACTGCCATCGGAGATTTCCTGAGATTAACTCAATCCTCTATTTGAGATTATTTTTGTTTGTGCAAAGCCACAAATAATCGGCTCTCGTTCCCAGGATACCGCCTGGGAACCCGGGGGTTATTGCTTGAGGTCGGGTAGTAAGTGACCGCCTTTAGCGTAAAGGAGACAGCCCGAAGGACTAAAAGCTGCGTGACTGCTGCCCACAGGATACCTGAACCAGGTGCCTTTGGGATAGCTACCATACTCATCTTCCAAAACTCCTTCCAAAACGAAGACTTCCGATCCATCTTCATGGGTATGATGAGGGAAATGTATTCCCGCTTCCCACTCGATCAGAACTACTCGTTCCGTACCAAAGCGATGCAATGGCATTACTTTTAGACCTGCGATCGGGCCAGGTTCCCAAGCTGCCTGGTTGGTATCGATGCAGACATAGTTTTGGTCTTCAGGGGACATTTGACAGAGTTTAACAAAGATAATACAGCCCTCTTTGCTATAGGGAGTATGTTGAGAGCCAACTGGGTTGCGGATATAGGTTCCAGGACCATGATCGCCATGTTCGTCAGAGAAAACTCCTGACAAAACCAAGAATTCTTCGCCGCCACCGTGGGAATGCATGGGGAAAGAACTATTGGGGGCGAAACGGACAATGGTGGTAGCGCGACCGTTCTCTTCTCCATCTCGTTCCAGCATCCGCCGCTGCACTCCTAGTGCTGGGGAATTCACCCACGGCAGTTCCTCGCTGTAGACCACGGCCCGTTGACTTAAGTCGGCATTAATTTTCATGTGCTAATTGCGAATTGCGAATTGTGAATGATGAATTGCGAATGGTGAATTGCTATGAACCACTCACGATATTCACCATTTTCTATTAACAACAATCATCGTGTGCGATTCGTTTAGGTATAAACTGACACCAGTGAAAGCCTAATTGGTTCCATTAGCCAATAAACTCGGTAATCATGGG
>JACOMV010000187.1 GCA_014324065.1 Hormoscilla sp. SP12CHS1
GGAGCCGGATGAGGTGAAAGTCTCACGTCCGGTTCTGAAGACGAGTCGGGGGGGTGACCCTCTGGCTTAGTTTAATAAGGTGCAGATGTCAACATCAAAGATGACTCGGAAGGTTCCACACCCTCGATCCTCGCCGCATCAACTGGGAATCCTGACATTCTCCAAGCATTATTAGCTGCTGGCGCCGATGTCAATGGGACCGACAATGACGGTTGGACTCCCTTGATGGAAGCTGCTGCTAATGGTAATATGGATATCGTGCAAATTCTCCTGGCCGCTGGCGCCGATCTGCATGCTAAAACTATCTTCGGCATGACCGCTTTAATGACTGCTGCTGCTAAAGGCCATCGCCCGATCGCCCAAACCCTATTAGACCGAGGTGCAGACCTCAAGGCTAAGGATAACAACAGTTGGACCGCCCTAATTTGGGCTGCCTCAGAAAAGCAAACTGAAATAGTAGAATTACTAAAACTTGCCCGATTTTTCGGGCCGTCTGCGGACCTATCGTAGCAAGCTAAAGGCTAATTGCGAATGGCTAATTGCGAATTGAAAATTGTGAATAGATATGAATAAATAATCAATAATTCTCAATTCTCCTCGTTCCCTGGGGACCGCCTGGGAACGCAATTCTCCCTTCTCAATTCTCAACCCACAAACCCCTGCCAAATTCTCTGGGCCGTATTTCTGATGAAAGAATTAGGGGATAGCATTTGACGGAGGGCCGCGCGCATGATTTGGGAAGAAAAAAACATCAACACCCGCTTCACGATCGCCTTAGTTGGCCAGGGCAAAACCACCGCTAAACAACCAGAGGCTATCGCCTGGGGAGTATTATCCTCCAGAGAGGCGATCGCATTACTCATAGTCGGCAGCCAAACCAGCACCGCAGACAGTCCCCAAGCCAACCAATTAATAAATTGCCTGCTTCTCAATTCCAGGGTACTTAACAATTGATTAATCAGCCAATGGTGGGTAGCCACAATCTCCAAACAGTAAAAATGTTGTAGATAATCCCGACGCACTTGATTGAGCACATCTCCATCCGCAGACACTACCGTCCGCAACACAAATTGCCCCTGTCTACCTCCCATCTGTTGACTGTCTTGCTGGTCAACATAGTAGGTACAAAAGGTAAGTCCAGACTGAATGCGATTCAACCTCCCCTCATCGAACAGCACCAACTTTTGCAGTGAGGCCACCAAACGCCAGGGAATTTGCAACCGTTCTCCCTGATATCGGGCTGCTTGAATTGCCTGTAACACTGACTGATTCAAATAGAAAATAAACTCCCCCTCTTCTATGCTGATGCATTGAGCAAGATAATTATCTTGCTCTCGTTGAAACTGCTCTAAAAACCACCCGAAAAATTTTTCAATCACCTGCCGAATCCTCGATCGCCTCGATCTGCATCTAAATAAAATGTCGGCAAATCTATACCCGTACTCCCCTGAATCCCCGCACTCCGCTGAATAATATTTTGCACTATACTCACCATAAAGTATAACACTCTCCGCCACTGCTGTTCTCCTGATGACACTCCCTCACTGTGGATACTTATGATCATCTGCCTAAAATCATTTGTCAGCAGTTGCTCGTGGTAGCGGTTGATAATATCCCCATCCAGCTGCATTATCGTTTGGGCATAGATAATGTCCGTCGTTTCCGATTGCAAATCCGTGCTATCGATCGCCGTTTTCTGTTCCATTATTTTCCGCAAACCCCGTAGAAATTTTCCATTATCTAGCAGTTTTTGCAACTCCTTTTGCTCCTTAGGATCCCCTGGATTTGGCAGTCTTTCCTGGAGATCGAACATATCTGAACTCGGGTCTTGCAGCACCGTACGATACTCCCAAACTAGTTTTTTGCGTAAGTTTCTGTAACGAGGGTATAAAGCTGGTGGTATTTGCCTATCTACAAAGTATCTGTTGTCCATTTCCGAAATAGGAATTTCATAGATTTGTTGATACGCCTCCTCTGGAATAAACTTGCTTCCCGTAATCTGAGCCACTATCATCGTGTTTACCTCTAGAGTTGTGATGTCATTCATCACATCCCCCAAGGACTCGATAAATTCCTTAAACCTTTCCTGCAGCCTATCGATTTCCTTCTCAACTTTACCTTTTTTTACCTTCTCTATCTCCGTATGCTTCATTTATCTCCTGACTTGGTAACTGGGAACATCCCAATGAAACAATTTTCCTTGTTAAGAGGCTCACGCCTGGGAACACACGGCACTCTCTATTACGCGCTAATTTTCAATTGCTTAAGAAACAAAACACCAGATGCACCCTGATAACTTTCCTCTAGCTAATTGCTAATTGCTATTGCCTGAATCAATAATCAACCATTCACCCTTCATCATTCTCAGTAATTGTCAGCATTCAGCGAGCTTCGACTTCTTCGGGATGCTAGCTGCAGCGCAGCCGCTGCGCTGACGCAAAAACCCCGAAGACATCGATGAAAGCTTACCTTTTTCTTTATCTGCGGCGAGCCAGAAGGGAGCTCTGCCAGTTCTAGATCTGCAAATGAATCCTCTAAATTCCCTGCATTTACATCATCGGAGAACAGCGCATCCAGTTCATCTGTCCCTTCGCTCCCATAATTTAGATCCTCCACCTGGTCGGACCCTGCAAACAATTCCGCCAAAGGGTCAAATGCCGCTTCACCTTTGAAAGCACAAGCTTGCGCCGGTGCTATGAGCCCATCATCCCCATCTAACAAAGCCGCTAGCGGGTCATCCGACACTTTCTCATAGCCGCTATTGTCCCCTGCGGTTGCTGTCGCCTTTTTGGTCCCATTCCCCTGGGGTACCGTTCCGGAAAAATCAGACCCCAGTTCTGGATGTTCGCCAAGCAGATCCACGTCGAACTCATCTAAAGCAGGTGCCTGGGATGCTTCTGTGGCGGTCTCAGACATATCTGAGGAGAACACATCATCTAGCACCTCCCCGTCCATGCCCCGATCACCACCCGTTGTGCCTGGGAATGGCTGAGGTTCATCAAACCCCCGATCAGCGTCTGCATCGCTATCGAAGGCACTCATCAGAGCCGCATCTTCATCATCATCAGTCAACTCTTCGTAGTCCGACATCTCTGAAGCAAATAATGGATCTGCATTATCAGCTTGAGCGAAGGCATTGGACTCTGAGTCTGGCAAGTCTAAATTCGACCCCATACCATTCATCCCAAATGCATCGTCATCCGCTGCCGCCTCTCCTGGCACCTCCGACTCATAATCTGCGTCTGCCAATGGATCTGTCTCCGGTTCTTCCCAGAGGGATAAATCCTCATCCGACCCAAGAGGCGCTGAACCGAATCGGTCCTCAGCCAATACTTGAATTTCCCAATCCCCATACCTGCCCAACTCATCTGTTGCTTGCGCCTCTTGGGTTTCCGGTGAGACCCAGAGAGATTCTAAATCCCTCGACGAGGCACTCTCTTCTGCTGCCTCCTAATCCTCCTCATCTGTTGGCCATTCCTCTTCTGCTGACTCTTCTGCTAAAGACATTTCTGACTCTACTGCCGAATAGTCATCCTGCAAATCCCCATGCCTGCCCCATTCCTCTTCTGCCGACTCTTCTGCTTCATCCTCCTCATCTGTTGGCCATTCCTCTTCTGCTAACGCTTTTGCTAAAGACATTTCTGACTCTACTGCCGAATAGTCATCCTGCAAATCCCCATGCCTGCCCCATTCCGAATTTTCCGGAACGGAATCTGACCCTGTTTCCCAGGAAGTTTCCGGTTCTTCCCAGTTTGCTGCTAACTCATCTTCGGCAGCACCCATCATATCAGCGGACACTTCATCTATTCCTAACGCCAGAGACTCTGCTTCTGTGTTCGACCGTAACTCAGTCCCATCCCAGCTGGGCGCTAACTCCCGTTCCGTTTCCAAAACACCCAGAATCTCGGCTGTTTCGTCCTCTTTTGCCAGTGGGGACCCTGACTCTTCCGTCTCCAAGGCACCCATAATCTCTACTTCTGAGTCCTCCGTTGATTCCTCTATTACATCCTCATCGGTTAGTGACGCAACTAATGTCTCTGCCAAGAGGTCGGGTTCTATAGCTTCTGGTTCCGGTTCATCTTCCCATAATTCGGTCTCATCCCAGCAAGATGCTAACTGTTCTGTCCCATCCATCATCTCTAATTCCGGGTCTTCTGTTACTGGTTCTGACTCTGGTATTGACTCAACTAATGCCTCGGGGTCGCCATCTATTGCTGTTGATTCCGACATTACCGGTTCTTCTGAGGGGGTAGTTTCCGGTAATTCGGTCTCATCCCAGCAAGATGCTAACTCTTGGGACTCCTCGAACTCCTCGGCCATCGGAGAAGTAGTTGCAACATCTATATCTAGTGCTTCTGACAGAGTCAGATCGCCAGACGCTGCTGCTTCATCTGAGCCCCATGCCCCTGCTGCCGCTGCCACCGCCGTTCCTACTACTGCCGCTGTTCCTGCTACCACTGCTGCTGTCTTCAGGGCCGAATTTTCCCTCACGTTTTCTGTTGAGGGTACTGCTATTTCTGGATCTCCTGTGAAGGCCAAGCCATCTGTGGTCCGTGTCCCCCCCTCGTTCCCACGGCTGCTCTCCTCTCCGCGTGCGCTGAGGCGCGCACGCGGAGAGGATGCGCTGCCTGGGAACGTGCTTTTAGCGCTCCCAGGAGACGCAGCACCGGGGGACACAGATGGATCTAAATCGAAGGCCGCCAGCACTTCTGGGTCATGCTCTTCACTAGAGGTTACTTCCTGTTCTCTTTCTATCCCACCTGTCACTGACCTCAGTTCCTCTTTTCTTTCCCTCAGGTCTGGCGCTGAAAAAGCTGCCGGTCGAGGGATGCTGCCATAGGCGAGCGCATCTGGTTGTATGCTTTTTAGTTCTGACGAATGGGTTTTGCTGTCGGTAACCACTATCGTCTGCTGTGTCATTACCACCCACAGATCCAGCAGTTTCTGTAAACTGGAGATATTTCTTTCTATTATTTGCCCGCTTGCCTGCATCTGGCTGACGTGGAAATCCCGCAGTTCGGCAAACTTCCCGCCTTTGAGGAATTTGCTCCCGATTTCCGTTTCGATCTTGCCCTCTACAATGTTGAACCTAGTGCGCATTATCTCCCCCTTCTCCCTTATCTGGGAAGCAGTCTCGGGGTCTGACGAGGCGATCGTAGTTGTGATTTCCAACTTGATCGACTGTCCTAATGCCGTTTTCAGGGCATCTACTATTCTACCTTCCTTGAGCGCTGCTTTGAACTCTTCGCTTGTTGCTGCCATGACGATTTCCTCTTCCAATATATCGGGCTCTTTTTCCCTCCGGCGTATACTGCCGCCGTGTCTCCTGGGTAGTGCGACTAGCGCGCTGTGTCTCTCGAGCGGTGCGACTACTATGTTTCCAGAGTAGTGCGGCGCTCCCGAGAAACATCAAGCTCCCGGGAGACACAGCACGAGGAGACACGGCACCCCCACCTGTTGCTTAATAGCCTACCTGTACAGTAGTTCCTTGGACACATCCTTACCCTTTGCCCCGCCAGTGCCAGTTTACCATTGCTAGCCCTCTGACCGCGAGCCAAGCTTGTTTTCTATCTTATCCTATTTTACAGAGAGTTTAAAATTATTATGTTAGAGAGCTTATTTGCTGATGCCAGTCTGAGACTGGAAAAAGCCTTAAAACATGCAGAAATTTCCCCTGATGCGATCGAGCGCTTAAAGTTTCCCAAGGCTAGTTTAAGAGTGTCAATCCCGGTGCGCCTGGATGATGGTTCCTTGCGGGTTTTTCAGTGCTATCGGGTCCGGTATGATGATACCAGGGGACCGACGAAGGGGGGCATCGCCTCCCAATCCTCCCTTACTGAGGTTTGTAGTGAGGACTTCCGTCCTCACTACAAACCTCAGAAAAATCGGAACCGGACTTGCGACTTTCACCGCAGGAGGCTACTGGTTGATCGGCCGCATTGTCAACGGCAGTCATTGATTGGATTACTCCTTTCTGACCTTGTCATCTGAGATTTCGCCCCTTTCTGTTCTGTATCGCGACTACGTTGATTGTCTGACGCTGGGAGGTGAATGGCGGGTTCGCTGCCCGAACCCTCTTTTGCCATCTCTTTGCTTACATGCCCCGTTTGCGTAGGGCGCTAACTTTTACCCGTTCAGAACTGTAGCCCTCTATGCATACCACGTCGGTTATCCTCTCGGGATTTCTCCTCTAAGGGCCGCTGGTTTTCGCCGTTCGATTAGGGTTAATTTTACCTATGACTTCCTATCATATCCGTCTTACGTCAGCATATCCTGGACATTACCCCAGGCGTTGGATTCTTAAGACATCCCTCCCTCAATGGCTTGCGCTTATCATCTAACTGGTCTCTAATCGGCCTTTCGGCCCATCCCAACCGATCCCTCCCAGGGACAGCGCATTGAAGGTTAATTTGTTCCTTGGTGACATTATGATGCTTTTAGGACTCTCTTTCCAGATTGAAGGAATGAGAATTATTCTTGAACCGGAATGCGATCGCCCCTGTATATAATATAGTTGTAACTTGCAGGTTAGTGAGTCCCGCTTTACCGACTAAGTTGAGGTTCAGACCCAGGATAGTTACAGTGAAAGTCAACAACCAGAAGTTGGTGGTTGACAGGCGTTGAATTACACTCGATAATTTTTTCATTTTTCTATTAAAGGCTTCCACATGTAGGCTAAGAACTTCGTAATTTTCAACAGAGATAGTTGTCCGAGGATGCAGGGTAAGCACAAGAATCAATAAGGGGCATCTATTCTCAACTCTCTGATAAAATAAGGGACTTGCGGGAAAATAATATCCCAGTCAAGAAGGGACAATGGTGATATCCCATTTGGGCAAGTTTTCAGAGCGTTGCCAAAATACTTTGTAAGGTTTTAAGGCATCTGCCAAAACCTTAACCCCAGTTTCATAGGTAGTTGTGACCAAATGAACAATTGGTTTAATGCCTTTCCAGGTCATATTGCTAGCCCATTGAACAGCAGCTTCAATTGAATCTAAGAGAGCTCCATTCCAATAATTTTCTAGTGCTGCCCAACACCGCTCAATCGGGTTGTATTTGCTGTGATACGGCGGATAGTAAATCAGTCTAATTTTCAGACCCGTGGTTTGAGCAAACTCTACCATGCGCTTTATCAATTGCGTTCGGTCACTGCGAGTTGCAGAGCCTCCATCCAAATCAATCGCTAACTCTTTGAGATAAGAGTAATCATTTTGATGGTCTTGCCACCAGGCCGATAAGCTTTCGACAATAAAATCACTGGTTTCTGCTGATTGGCCAAAGTAAATCGAAAGTTGGTCGGTCTCAGTATTCAAAATGCCAAAGGGAACTAAAACTGCTTGCCATTCCGTATCGTGGTCCGAAGCCTGCTTTGCCTCTAGTCCCCGGTCTTTGCCTCCTCGTGAGAGGTTACCAATTTTGACCTTGGCTTTGCTATCAATTGAGATTCTCAAGGACTCGGGATTGTCGTCAGCCGCTTGGTTCTCACGGAAGACATTGAAGAAAATTGCATCGGTTTCAGGAATCTTCTTCAACGGTGTTGTCTTTTGGGTTTTTTTTAGACTATATCCAAGTCGATTGAGAATCTCTCCGATGGTTTGACGACTGGGCAGTTGCTGATTCTCATATCCTTTCTCCTCAATTAAAGCCTCTCGTACTGCTCTGGCACTGATACGCTCAGATAACAAGGAAGATTTTAATTTCGGGTCTGCTTGCACTTGAGCATCTACTAAGGAGCGGATATCAGATACCAAGTTGGGAAGATTTTCTTCGCTTTTGTGTCTCCCTCTTGCTCGATAGTTATCTACACATACAATCCCTGTTCGCCTTTCATTTAGACCAAGTTGAACACTGTGGCGTAGAGAGCCCATCTCTGTCTCTGTTTTCCGCGCTGAACCATCGAAGTAATCGGAGGCCACCTTGGTCATGTAGTCCCTTTTTTTGTGACCTGTTAGCTTCTTGGCGGCATCCTTGAAAGTAGCCTTGACTTGTTTGGTTAGCATTTATACTGTACACATCTTCAGTTGGTTTGCAACAGAACTAGACGAATCCTCTGCTATCCTCTATTATAATTGGTATTTGATTTTCCCGCAAGTCCCTAA
>JACOMV010000188.1 GCA_014324065.1 Hormoscilla sp. SP12CHS1
GACTTCCCATTCCCAGGGAGACCCTGGGAACGAGGGTAGCATATACACATTTTTTTCTTTTTGTCAATCCCCCTCTACTGGACTGACGCTCTCGCCCCCTTCAGCTCGGAAAACTGCTGCGATCGCGGTCGGTTTAGCCAATACTGTTCGCGCTGGTTGACCATTGGTTGGCCAACCCTGTCCCTAGCAGAATCTGGTCTACCAGCGGTCGATGGACTGCCAACAAGACGAGAAGGAGGTGGCGCCCGCAGTATTTGTGTAGGCGGTGTTCAGCAGATGACTGCACTGGTGCCGATTTTTCCGGAACGGTGCATCAATTTGGGCAAAACAATATCCAAATATCCTACCTTCTTTGTCTATATTCCACCCAATAGGGCCCAGGGAGCAGAGATTGGTCTGATGGATTCTGATGGTAACCAGATCTATAGCACTATTATTGAGCAGAATATTGACTCTGGTGTGGTGGGCTTTAATCTGGAAATGAATAAAAATTACCAGTGGTACTTTCAGTTTATTTGTAATGATGACCTTGGTGCTTTTGTAGAAGGGTGGGTGCAACGAGTCGAACTGAGCGATCGCCTCCAGAGTCAGTTGCAACAGTCAATCTAAAACATTTGGCCCAACAGCCCGTTGTCAAAACTGCTTTGTAAGCACCCCAGGGAAAGTAGATCCCTTTTGTTGGCTTTGATGCTCCGGAAACCATCGGTTATAAATAACCGGTGGTTTTATTAATTTTTGTAACCATCGCTACACAGTTTTTTCCAGAAAGGGTTATCTTAGAAGTGTGAGCCTTAATTAAATTTCGTCTAAAAAAAAGTCCACCATGAACATGAATCGTCAAACCAGGAAAAAACTAGCCCAAGTCCATCAAGACAACCTGCAAAAGAACTTACAGCACCGGCTGGAAGTCGCCAGAACCAAAGGGGATGAAAACTTAATTCGGATGCTAGAGGCGGAAGCTAACTACTTCAGCTAGAACGCTAGAGCATCGGTCAAGAAACCGGGTTTCTGTTACCAAAACGTCAATATAAGTGCTATTTTTGACAAGAACCCGGTTTCTATCTCATCTTGACCGACTCTATAGTCCATGTCAGCCGCGGTCAATTAATTTAACCGGTGCATAGCCCACCCGATCGCTTCTCGGGTGGGATTTTGGCGCGATCGCCCCGTCCCAGAGGCGATTACTATCGGTTAATAACTTGTCATTGCGAAGGGGGGGAGTCCAAACCAACATTGTGACTGTCTCCATCGAGGATTTTATATACACCAAATACGGACATTTCTATTCCCTGGTCTGGTAAGTCCTCACTAAATCGGATAGAACCACCTGGGTTAAACAGCAGCACTTCCTCTTCCGTCAGTACCGCTGTTACCCGATCGAACGTCAGGATTTGTACTATATAGGTTGTTAAGGGTAGTGCAACTAGGAGGCGACCGCTTTGCAGACAAATACAGGCTAACTGTTGGTCTACGCCGATCCAAACTGTATTTTGTTCGGACCATACTTGAATTATCGGCTCTAATGAGGAACTGCTTCGATATCTCTGCCAGAGCTCTTGTCCCAGGGGACTCGTGATATCTTTTGCGTGCCGAGTCCTTCAGGACAAGAGCACAGCAAAAGATATCAAACACAGGAGATATCGCCAACTCATTCCCAATCTTTCTCCCAAGTCTAAGATAGCAAATTTGTGAGAATAGCCATGGACAATTATCTGCCTCACTCCCTCACCTGTTGTGGGTTGCCTCGATTTTACCGGAAGCCCCAACATGCAGTTTAGATGCGTGACAGCTTATCTCTCATACTTTGTCCATATCGGAATAAGAATTGGGGCGATCTGGGCTTTCTCTAATCGGTAAGCGATATCCCATTCCCCCTATACAAATTCTCCACAGGGCCAACCTTCCTCTTGCTCAATACTCAATTTGCCTTTGGCACTTCCCTAGAAGTGGCGATCGGGCATAGGCAGGTGCTCTCAGACTGATCCAGATAGCATATCGATCATCCGAAGCAGTGATCGCAACCAGTTTCTCCGATGCTGCCAATTCGCAGGCGATTTGATACCCTTTAAGCCAGTGAGAGCCGGGGAACTTGTGAGCCAACACATAGAGTTCGTCATTGTACCGCATTCCCTCACGGATGCTCCCATCCATGTAGAATTTAAACAAATTCACCACATTTTCACTCAAGACAACTGGCAGCATAGGTTTAACCGTAAACTTTTTGTTACATTTATTATCATAATGTAACATTTGCCTTCGACAACCCAAAAAGGTGATATTGAGATTTTCCCCAGCTACAGAGGGATGGGGGGCATGGCCCTGCAAGGCGATCGCCCCTCCGAGGGAAAACTGTATGTAGCATCTAAAAATACAATTAATCCGATCGTTAGACTGGGAAGCGGGGGAGTCGGGTATATGACTGAGAGTTAACCCTCAAAGTAGTCTAAATCATCAATTGGAGGCTTACTGCCGTGGTTTCTGGGAATCAGCAGATTTTGGGTTATTTCATCGAGGAAGCCAAAGAACACCTGGAGACGATCGAACAAGGGCTGTCGGATCTACAGTCCACGATGAAAGACCCCGAAATCATGAACGAAATGTTTCGCGCCGCTCATTCCGTCAAAGGGGGTGCGGCAATGTTGGGCTTTGGTAGCATTCAAAAAACAGCCCACTGCTTAGAAGATGACTTCAAGATTCTGAAAGAAAACCAGATCGAGATCGATCGAAAGCTGGAGTCCTTATTTTTCAAGTGCTTTGATACCATGCGGGACTTACTCGATCGCCTGCAAGGACCATTTGGCTTGCGAGATGAAGAAGCGAATCAAGTGATGCTGTCCGCGGAGCCAATCTTTAGCCCACTCCAAGCTTATCTAGAGAGTTTAACGGGTGGGGTTGCCGAACAGCCAATCAAAACAGATGCTGCTTCGATGTCTCTGGGGAGCTTGATGTCCCCCGGACGCACGGCAAAACCCGGGGGACATCATCTGAGCACTACCCCAGAGACATCGCCACCTAAGCTAGATTTTGTGACTCAGGTAACGGCGGTCCTCAGAGAGATG
This sequence comes from Hormoscilla sp. SP12CHS1, assembly GCA_014324065.1. Classification (GTDB taxonomy): domain Bacteria; phylum Cyanobacteriota; class Cyanobacteriia; order Cyanobacteriales; family Desertifilaceae; genus Hormoscilla. Next base: position 3,060 of record JACOMV010000188.1, read on the forward strand.
TTGCAGCTGTTTAAGCAAAAAGCTAATCCTGCTAATCGTCAACAGCTGGAACAATTATGTAGCAGTCTCCTCAATCTGAACGAAGATACGGAAAGCTAGCAAAATATAGTACAAACGGCTCAGACTGCTATTGCTAATCCTAACTGTCCCTATCTCACCCTGGCTCCCCTGGTGATTAAGGAACTCAAGCAGGCAAGCGAACAACTGCAGGCTGGCCAAGCTAGCCAAATCGCTCCTTCTAAAAACTTACAACGCATAGCGGATAATTCTCCTTCTCAGCGAATTATCCTAGTTGTCGAACCAAAGGCAGCCGCAGAAACTCTGGTCAAGGCTTTCAACAAAAAGCAGCTATCACAATTTATGAAGGCGCTACAAACAACCGCTAAAACCTTCGATGCCTCTCGGTCGGGAGATGTCCCGGTCGGGAGATGTCCTCCGGGGCGAGGCATCTCCCGGGAGCGCTAATCGCACTACCCGTCAGACATCATAATCGCACGTTCCCAGGCAGAGCCGTGGGAACGTGGGGGAGACATCGTAATCGCACTACCCGAGAGGCATCGCATTCGATATCTTTGCCAGAGCTCTTGTCCCAGGGGAGATGGCTGCGCTCCCGCAAGGGATACGGCACACAGGAGACATCGCAAAGTAGTCAGTTGAAGGTGAGGGCTTGCCCCCGAACTTCTTTGCGCAAATTGCCGCGATCGTAGGCAACTTGACCGCCGACAATGGTCACAACGGGCCAACCTGTCAAGTTCCAACCTTCAAAGGGACTCCAACCACATTTGGTCAGGAGTTCCTCGCGGCGTACTGGACGATAGCTGTTCAGGTCTACCAGTACCAAGTCAGCATCATAGCCCGGGGCAATGACGCCTTTATTAGGAATCTTGTAGGCTTTCGCTGGTGCCAGTGACATCCAGAGAGAGACTTGGGCAATGCTACAACGCCCCTGCATTGCCTGAGTCAGCATCAGGGGTAAAGATGTCTCTACTCCTGGCATGCCCGAAGGAGAATTAGGATATCCTCGGGCTTTTTCCTCTAAAGTGTGGGGGGCGTGGTCTGTAGCGATAAAGTCAATTACCCCATCTAGCAAGGCTTGCCACAGGACTTGGTTGTCCTGGGGAGTGCGCAAAGGGGGATTCATTTGAGCCAAGGTGCCAAGCTGTTCGTAAGCGCTAGTATTGAGTAGTAGGTGTTGGGGCGTTACTTCTGCTGTCACCCAGCTGGGCTTATCCTGACGCAGTAATGAAGCTTCCACACCGGTAGACATATGTAGAATATGCAGGCGTCGCTGGTATTTCTTCGACAGCCCCAGGGCCTGAACAGTCGCGTTCAAGGCTGCCTGTGAGTCCTGTATTTGGGAATGAACCGCTGGGTTAGTCTCGCCCACAAATAACTGCTGGCGCTCGGATATCCGGGCTTGGTCTTCGGCATGTACAGCGATCAGCCGCGTGCCAGTAGCAAAGATTCTCTCCAGCACCTCGGACTGGTCAATCAGGAGATCGCCCTTCATGGACCCCATAAAAATTTTAATTCCTGGCGTGGGATTTGCTGCGAGCAGATCGGGGGAACAGGCTGACGTTGCTCCAATAAAAAAGCCATAATTGACTAAGCACTTCTGTTGGGCCCGTCTCAGTTTGTCATCTAGAGTGGACTGGTCTGTTGTCAGTGGGCGTGTATTGGGCATCTCCAAAAATGAAGTCACGCCCCCCTTAGCACAAGCACTGCTAGCTGTCAATAGGTCTTCTTTATGCTCTAGACCTGGTTCTCGGAAATGCACCTGGGGGTCGATCGCACCTGGCAACAATGTCAACCCCTCGGCGTCTAGAACCTCCTCAGGGACGGATCCGAGATCCGGGGCGACTTGGACAATTTCTCGATCGCGGATCCCGATATCCCCCACCAGGAAATCACCAGTGGGTAAAAGAATCCGTGCCTGACGAATCAACAAACTAAAAGGAGTAGCTGACATGGGAGAAGGTATTGCTCAAATTCATTACCGTTAATTGACTATACTTGAACTGTAAATAATTGTCAAACTTACTGAAATATCCCCCGATCGAACATGACTTCTGTGAATAAGCAAGATATGAAGGAAAAGCAGGCGAACAATAGTGAAAACCCTTGGATAGAGGGAATAAAGACGATCGCCCTGAGTGGAATTTTGGCTTTTGGGATTAGAACTTTTGTAGCGGAAGCCCGTTATATTCCTTCAGGGTCGATGTTGCCAACTCTACAGATAAACGATCGCCTGATTATCGATAAGTTAGGTTATCACTTCAGGGATCCGCAACGGGGAGATATTGTAGTATTTAAGCCGACAGATGGACTGCTTGAGGAAAATCCAAATCTGAAAGATGCTTTTATTAAGCGGGTGGTAGGTTTACCGCGAGAAAAGGTAGAGTTGCGGCAGGGAAAGGTCTATGTAAACCATCGCTCCCTGGCGGAAAAATATGTAGCTTCTGATTTTAACCCAGCTGCACCTGTGACGGCCTCATCGACACATCAGCGGACGCAAATAAATGTCTGCCCACCAGATAAGCGGTTCCTCTCTCAACCAGTCACTGTGCCTGCCGACTCCTATCTGGTCATGGGCGATAACCGCAATAATAGTTATGATAGCCGCTGCTGGGGGTTCGTGCCCCGCGATCGGATTATCGGCAGGGCGATCATCCGCTTCTGGCCGTTTAATCACTTTGGTCAACTGGATGAGTCCCCGATATATCCCACTGAAAAGTAAAATACTGAGTGTTATTTTGACTTGAGAGGATAGTGCGATCGCCCCTTAACCAGAAGCGATCGCCGCGCATCCCGTATCCCTCACGGGACGCGCAGCGCATAGCCAGACCAGAAGTTCGTATAGGGACCAGTTCGTAGATATATAATCCAACTATAACAACCGCAGTAGCCACATTGGTCCTTGTTGAGTAATTTATCTCTAATCAGGGTTGAATAAATGTTACAAGGGACTACCTACTCCCTGGTAAAATGGAAACTGTATATCTACCTCCCAAAGGGAGAAGTTTACTAGCATCCCGTCTTTTGCTGGCCTACGTGGGCTTTGCTACCATCACTTTATCGGCCTGTACAGGAGAACCGGTTATGACTTCATTAAATAAGGAAATTGTCACCCTTGATTTTGGTCCCAATTTGGTGGACTGCGTTGGCTTTATACCCCAGAAATGTATGTTGGTGCGGGAAGAGGACGAGCATGATTTTACCTATTTATACGATGCTATTGAGGGGTTTGATTATGAATCGGGCTATAACTATAAGCTGCGCCTTCAGAAAACCCCGATCGAAAAGCATCCTGCGGATGCTTCGTTGTCAAAGTCTCCCGCTACCCCGTAGAAGCGCTAAAGCGCTTACTACAAACCGTTAGTTGAACAGTTGTCAAAGTCTCCCGCTACTCCGTAGAAGCGCTTACTACAAACCGCTTATTACAAATGGACAACGCGCCCCTGTAATTTGCTCCCTAACCAAGGCGTATTAGCAGCCCGAGATGTAAGATTTAGATTCTCCACATTCCAGGTTTCTTGAGGGTCGAATAGCATAAGTTCCGCTGGTTCTCCTGCTGATATGACAGCAGGTTTCTGCTGCAAACATAAGGCTGAATTTGTACTCATACTCTGCCATAATTGAGCTGCTGATAATTGCCCGGTTTCTACCAAACTGTGCCACAATAACGGTAATGCTAGTTCTAACCCGATCGCCCCTGGAGGTGCTTCGGCAAAAGCTAGGGTTTTTTCCTCGTAGGTATAGGGACTGTGGTCGATCGCGATCGCATCGATTACCCCATCCCTGACTCCGGCAATTAAACTCTCCCGATCGACCGGGTTTCCTAAAGGCGGTTCCAAACGCAAATTCGGGTCGTAGCAATGACTGGCGATCGCCGGAGTATCCAGCAACAGATGCATCCAGGTAGTGCTAGCTGTCACGGGCAATTTGCGACTCTTAGCATCGTAGATCATTTCCACAGCCCCAGCAGTAGAAACCCGCATCACATGCACCCCCGTACCAGTATATTCCACCAATTGTAACAAAGTCGCCAGGGCAGTTGTTTCCCCAATTGCTGGAGTTCCCGGTAACCCCAAACGTAGGGAGAAAATTCCCTCTCGCATCACCCCATCTTCCGCCAAACTGCCATTATTCGGCCACAGCGCCACTGGCTTTCCTAAAGGCTGCAAGTATTCTAACAAACGTCTGAGTAGAGCCAGATTTTCCACTGGCTTACCATCAGCAAAACCTACCACTCCTGCTGCGGCTAACTCTGCCAATTGAGTCATCTGTAGTCCTTGGGTACCCAAAGTAAGAGCCCCCCAGCAATAGAGATGGGGGGCTCGTCGATATCTTCCGTGTGCTCTTGTCCTGAAGGACTCGGCAAACTCTAGATATCGCCTTTTCATCAATGCCAAAGCACCTGGGTTATCCACTGGCGGCATTGTATCTGGTAAAATGGCAATTCTGGTAAAACCCCCCGCCGTCGCCGCTTCCATCAGAGACTCTAAAGTTTCCCGCTGCTCAAACCCAGGTTCTCCAGAATGGCTGTACAGATCCACTAATCCCGGTCCCATTACCAGTCCCCGGCAATTCTTCACATTCCCCTCACTGGGGTTGTCCGCAATCATTGGCGCGATCGCCTTAATATAACCCTCTTCTATCAGCACATCGCATACTCTATCTGTACCCGAAACTGGCTCAATTAAACGCACTTGTTGCAGCAGTAATTCACTCATTATCGCTAATTTTCAATTGTTACCCTCTTTTCCTCTCGTTCTTCTCGTTCTTCTCGTTCCCAGGTTCTACCTGGGAACGGTCTTCTGAGGCGGGAGCCTCCAATCAGCGCAGGAGTGCCGAGTCAAGATTGGAATATGTTGAATAAAATGGTATTACCGTGCCATTTCTAACTCAAGTTGCTACCTATAAAAAATTATACGTCCGAAACAGCCATTTTTGGCAACTGAATCCACCCAAATGCCATTTTGGGGTAAATTACAAGGCGATCTGGGATGATTTTGGTTGATCTTGACCTTGATTTTCGGTTTTCTAGCATCTGGTGGGTGGTGCCCACCCTACATAAATTGCCATTTGTAGCATCTGGTGGGCGGTGCCCACCCTACAGTGCTCCTGCTGCTGTTTGGTCGAGAATACTACCACTAATGTGGGTAGTAATATTATGAGTTTCTAGCACGGGTTTTCCTTTTAGTCCTTTGGGGTAATCTATCACCGTAACTGCACAATTTCCCTGCTTAAATTTCCAGAAATGCTCTGGATACAAGCCAAACAATTGGCAGAGAACCGCTTTATTGATCGCATCGTGGGCAACCACTAAACCTATACTGTTAGGGGGCGCCGATTTAACGATTTCATTCCAAGCTGCCATTCCCCGTTCCCAGACCTGCTGCAAGTTTTCTCCCTCCGGCATTTGCACCGTTGCCGGAGCCGTTTTCCATTGCTCTAATTGACCAGGAAACCCTTTTTCAATTTCTGCTTCTAACTTCCCTTCCCACAAACCGTGACTTATTTCTCTGAGTCCCTCAGACAATTGCAGCTGCAATTGCGGGTGATTCTTTCGATGCCTCCCCTCTGGGGACGCGCTAATCGCACTACCCGAGAGGCATCGGACAATAATTTCTGCTGTTTCCTTGGGGCGTAACATAGGACTAGAAAAGGCAAAATCAATCTTCACATCTTTGAGAAACTCCCCAGCTTTCTGGGACTGTTGGCGCCCGGTTTCATTCAGCGGAATATCATTCCATCCCTGAAAGCGTTTCTCGCGATTCCATTGTGTTTCCCCGTGACGCACTAACAACAGTCGGCAACCCCGATGTCCTTCTCGCGGTTTGGGGAAACTCTCTCCCATATGAGATGTGAGATTCATCGATTCTAGCTGCACTGCTTCGCCCAAATCTCCAGCAAAATTCAGCACGCTGATGCCGCAGTTAGACTGCTGGAGCGAATGATAGTAAGCTGGTGGAATTTCCACAGCGCTTGCCAGCAAGCAACGGTTAATGCCGTTGTGCGCCACTACCATAATTGTCTTGCATTGATGGCGAGGCAAAACTTCCTGCCAGAATTTCTTTGCTTGCTCGTAGAGTGCTAAAACTGGATAATGTTCTCTGTTTCCCTCTGGTTCGGGTACTAGCATGTGAAATTCATCGGGACTTTCCTTCCAGCAGCGGTAGTCGGCGGCAAATTTTTCCTTTACCTCATCCCTAAGCATTTCTTCCCAGAGAGGCAGGTCGATCTCCCTCAAATTATCTACCTCACGCAATTCCAGCGATGGCTCTAAGCAGGATGCGATAATTTCTGCCGTGCTTTTCGCCCGTTGCAGAGGACTACAGTAGATGGCATCAAAGCTGAGACTCTTCAGGGCCGCACCCACTTTGCTGGCGTCGGCACGACCTTTTTCCGTTAAGACTGAATTGTCACACCGGCCCTGAATGCGGCCCTCAATATTGTAACTGCTTTGACCGTGGCGGACTATAATAACGCGAGTAGTCAGGGTTTTATCCTCCGTATTTTGCGCGACAGCTGGATTTACATAATGCAACGCCAATTATTTTACCCTGTCTGGGGCACTTGCTCCCATATAGCAACGGTCGGGGCGATCGCTAAAACCCAAAATACTTGCGCAATATAGCCTTCGCCTGGTTTAGTAGTTCAGTTTCCAGTTGACCCAACTGTTGTACCAGTCTGACTTGGGTGTGGTCAAAACCCGTTGATCGTTTATGAGCCCTCTCAGCTGTCGTATCCCCCTGTAGGGGCGAGGCATTCTTGCGCCAATTATGACATATATTACAGATATCCTCTCCTCAGGCTTCGCCCTGCACTCCGCGAGGGTCTCCCCGTACCAACTGTTTTTGACCACACCCGTCTGACTTTATCGAAGGTCATTGGTTCGACACAGACTAGCAAACTATCTACCGATAAACCATTTTCTGCCGCTGTGTCCGCTGGGATCGCTACTCGCACTACCCGGCGGACACAGGATGATGGTACGACCACCACAGCCGGAGAAATTCTAGGATCGTTCGGACTGGTTGAGGTAAAGGGCTTGCGCAGTCACCTTAGTGCGCCGGGCATTAAACACAGAACCAGAAATTACTAGCGCTGGACGTGTTTTGCGAAAGTCAGTGCCTACTGACGGTTCAAACCTGACTATCCAGATACTTCCCAGTCCATAATCGCTCTGTTCTGCCATTCTTCATCCCAGCCTAAATCTAGTTCATCAACCAGTCTACAAGCCGACCTTAGGGCCTTGTCTTCCTGCTGCTGCCGCCATTGTTGCAAGAGAGATTCAATCAAGGCGCTACGGTTATCTACCTTTTGGTCTAGGTATGTCAGCAAGTCATCGGGCATGGAAATAGAAATATTTGTCATTTACTTGGCCATTTGCTACGATGAGTCCTACTTTGATTAGCATAGCAATAAAAATACGGCTCTGGGGCGCTTTAGCGCCACACGATCAAACTGAGCACTACTATTGACAACAGACGAATGACTATCAAGCGGTTTATTTTAGGTGCCCTCACAGTTTTGGCTCTGGCCCTAGTTGGTTTGTCTCTGTACAGCAGCTGGAGTCAGCCTCAGTTTCAAGGTCGTCTGGAACTCTACGAAACTAATCTCTTACTCCAAGCTAGCGAGTGGCAAGGCGGTTCTGACGATGGGCGTGAGAACTCTGTACGCGATCTACTGCTAGGGTCCGGCGTGACTGAAACTGCCTTACAACAGTATCTTGATGCCCGATCGCAGGCCCAGTCCTTACTAGACAAACTCCAGATGCAACTCCCACAGTCCGCCGATCCCAGCATCCCTGGGCAAATATCTCAGCTGCACAATGAGATCGATCGACTGGATCTGCGCCTCGGCATTTTACAGATAGCTACCGATCAAACCTTCGATGCCGTCGGGGTGTCGCGCTACTCGCACTACCCCGACGGCATTGAGGCCGCAATGGATACCTGGGACAATTTATCTGACTCTTCAAGGTTGGTTAATACTGCTATCCTCTTAGAGGGACTTTGGAAAGATCCTCCCCGCTTCCCCGCTGATGCTGAGATCCAAATTAACGAACAGTTGGACGGATGGTTCCGCTATCAAGCTTTATCGCGACTTTATCAATTACAGAAACGCCAGGACTTATTTGGGGCCCTGTCCGCTGCGGAACAAGAAGTGGCCCAGGAAGATTTTTTCAAGTTAGTGCTAGCTAGCGGTATTCAAACTTTAGCCGCAGTCTTGGGGACAGGATTGTTAATTTTTATTCTGGTCCAGCGGCTGCTGAAAGGTAAAGAATCCCTCTGGACTCAGAACGTCGATCTTTCCTGGTTCGCCCCTTGGGATCTAGAGACTATTTTGCAAGTCCTAGTCGTTGGTTTTTTCTTTGTCGGACAAATTATCATTCCCCTGATCTTGCAGTTGCTGCCAATCGATTTTGCTGCTGCTGGTGCCACGACTCAGGCTTTTTATATTCTGGTAAATTATCTGCTACTTGCTTTGGGGGGCTTGTTAGTCTTAGTGCTATCTGTCAAGCAATTTTTGCCCTTGCCAAGCGCTTGGTTCCGTTTTGATTGGCTAGAATATCAATGGTTAGCATGGGGACTGGGTGGCTTTCTGGCCGCCATGCCTTTGGTGATTGCCGTATCTTTGATTAATAAGCAGTTCTGGCAAGGACAGGGAGGCAGTAATCCCATTCTGCCTCTCGCTTTGCAGGGTCGCGAACCCTTGGAGATCGCCATTTTCTTCTTGACTGCCTCGGTCGCTGCACCTGTCTTTGAGGAAATCATCTTTCGAGGATTTCTCTTGCCCTCTTTAACTCGCTATTTTCCCCTTTGGGGGGCGATCGCTTTTTCGAGTCTCTTGTTTTCTGTCGCTCACCTCAATCTCTCGGAAGTCCTGCCCCTGATGACTTTGGGCATGGTGCTGGGGTTCGTTTATACCCGATCGGGCAATCTCCTAGCTCCCATTTTACTCCACAGTCTCTGGAATGGCAGTACCTTATTCACTCTCTTCCTCCTCAGCAGTGGTGCCAATGGTTAATTGTTAATTGCTTCTACGCAGTGCGCGTAGCGCTATGGTTAATTGCTAATTGCTGACGGTTAATGGTTAATTGCTCATTCCATTAACCATTAACCATTAATTGTCCGACTCGGGTAATTCACCAAAGCGTTTACGATAGCGTTCTACTAATTCTTCAGCCGTCTGATACCGAGTACCATTTTGGTCATACCAGCATAGCACCTCTCGCCGGATTCCTCCTATAGATGCGATCGCCAGACCAATGCCTAAACCTATTTCCGGCATCCATAATGGTTTTCCTATTTGCGGCACGTACTCCCCATCTTCTAAGCGATATACCACAAACGGTTGTTGTCTATCCCGTCGCCAATATTCCGGATTGTGGACTACGTAGTATGGCACTCCCAGTCCGGAATATCCGTAATTACGAGAGACTACCTCCAGCACCAATATTGGCACTACATCATTTTCTTCCCAGACTACATAGCTGGTACGCGAACCATTGTTCTTTCTCCGTTCCACGCCTAAACTGAGAAAGCCATCTGGCACAACTGGCACTAACGTACTCACGCCCGTCGTATGATATACGGCCATATCCACGCCCCAAAACCAGTCCTGACGTTCGGGCCAGATAAACGCCAGTAAGAATAGCAGGAAATTGGGAATAAAATTTTGCTCTTCGTTATCCACAGGGGTATCATCCGAACAAGGTAACTCCTCGCTAGTTGGTAAATCTAGCTTCTCCGATATTTTTACCATTTCTCACTCTCCTCATCTTTGGGGATGCTAATGGTTAACCATACTTAACTTTCCCATGTCCCATTACATCAGAAATTAGTCCTTTCCACACCAATGATATCGTCATAGGCAGCAGCTATTACACAGTAAGATAAAGGTACAGCTTGTTCGCTATTTAATTAGTACAATAACAGCATTTAGTAAACCAGTTCTTAAACGTATTTGTTCCCATCA
>JACOMV010000189.1:0-5165 GCA_014324065.1 Hormoscilla sp. SP12CHS1
TGTGTATGTCCGAAAAATAAGTATATTCTCGTAAAAATATCTGGCCTTCACTCCCTCTGGACATCATGATTTTATCCAAAATCTGTTCTACTGAACGGGCGAGCGGGCATATACACATTTCTTTTTTTTTGTCAATCCCCTCTACTGGACCGACGCTCTAGAAGTACACAAAATAGGAAATTCACTGGTGAAGCTGTAGAAAGAATTGTAGACAAGGCAATTGAGATCGCCCGGGGAGGGTTAGTATGGTTCCGGCAGATATTGCCTATCCCAGAACTTGTGGTATTCTCAGCAGTGGCAGAAGCTCAAGAGATAGCTGCCCTAAATGACGATCGGGTTGTGGGAGATCCCTTGACATTACTCAAACAGTATGGAGTTGTTGAGACAGAGGCACTAGGTCAGGCAGGGCAAAGATTAGTCACATGGAAGTTTTTGGATGAAGAAAAAACTTCGGATTCCTCCCGGGTACAGAGCTACAAAGTCAAAATTGAATTGGTCCGCCGCTGGTTGGTCAAGTATTTCCCACTGCGGGAATAAATAAGGGAACTGGAGAACCTCAATTCAGGAGATAGTGAAATCTATGAAGCGGCAATGAAGGCCCAGGAGAACGGTGAAAGTGTGAAGGCAATTCAGCTATACGAGCAAGTCCTAGATAATAATCCCAATCACTTCAGCGCTTTATTCGAGATCGCAGATTTGTATTGGGAGTCCCAAAAGTTTGATAAAGCTGTGGATATTTATACAAGAGCATTCAAAGTTAACCCAGTCCGGACGGGAGATAATTTTGCGCGATCGCTATTAAGCTATGGACGCGAACTACTGCTAGAAAAAAAATTAGAGCAGGCAGCAATTTGACAAGGTTCGGGCGATCGAGCCAGACAAAGTCCTGGCAGATAAGCAAATAGAAGAAGTAAAAGCAGAGGTTCTAAAGAAATTTAAAAAGTCGCAAAACCCCTTCACAGTTGGTCAACCGGTGCCCCCAGAGCGTTTTGTGGGGCGGGAATCTGAGATAGCAACGGCATTCGACCAAATTTACAGCCGCAGCAACCTAGCTATTTGGGGCGGTCCAGGTGTCGGCAAGTCATCTTTCCTAGAGTATCTAGCATCACCTCAAGTTTGGTACGAACAAGGTTTAGATCCATCTCAGGCAGTTATTGTCTGTCTAAATTGTCTGAGCATCTTTCCTTTCAGGCCCTCTGCTTTCTGGCGAGAAGTATTGAGTCTGATGAAGGAGGAACTGGAGGGTGATGCTGGGTCTAAGATTGATGAGTTACTGGGTCAGGCGGAAGTAACCAAGGATAACTTGCGCCAAGTGGTGAGACAGATAGGGAGACAAAACAAATTCCTGGTGCTACTGTTGGATGACTACGATGCTGTAGTCAGACCCCACGATGAATATACAGAAGCAGACATAGAAGAATTTTTGAGCGAGTGTCGCAGTTTGGCATATCACTCCCAGGAGGGTAAATACATCTCAGTGATTGTTGCATCATTACGACGACTCAACGATCTTGGTCCTCGTCTCACACCAAATAAGTCCCCCTGGTACAACCATTATCTATTCCAACCGCTCAAGCCATTTACTAATGAAGAGATCGAAGTTCTGCTAGGCGGGATCCCAATGACACCGACTCTGAAGGAAGCTATTCGAGACATTGCTGGTGGAAACCCGGCTCTGCTTCAGAACGCTGGGTTGATTCTCTACAGCCAGCAGCAAATTCCGGATCCGGAGACATTTACTAGAGAATTTGTGGCGAGAACTGAACAGTTTTTCCAGCAGACGTGGGAACTGTGCAATGAAGTAGAGCAAACAGTTTTGATGCTCGTTGCTTTATCTGGTCTGAAAAGTCGCTTGCAAAATCTGCGCTACGATATAGGTGATATCGATATCATCTTCAGTCAAAGAGATCGAGAAATAACCGACCTGGAAAAATGGGGAGTGATTAGAAGCACCACTGAAGACTCCAGCAAAACGACTTTCTGCTTTGCTTCATCTATAATGGAGTGGTGGGTCATTAATAAAATTGAAAACAGCAATGAGAAAAAGCTTCAGCAATGGCAGAAAGTGTTTGTAAATATGATGACCCACAAGCAAGCCGAGCAAGTGACCACGGTGATTAGTAATTTATGGGAGCATAGAGATAAATTAGGGTATATTGTCAAATGGATGAGCCCGGGTAATTTTTAAGATAATTATCGCATAATTTTGGCGAATCAGTAATCAAAAAGAGAAATAAATTCAGAATGAGTACAGAAGTATGGAAAATTCAAAACCTCTGAGAAATCCTTATATCATTGGTCGTCCTATCCACGAACCGGAAAATTTTTTCGGACGAGAAAGCTTGTTCAAATTTATTGATGATAACCTCAAGCAGGGTAAAAAGTTTATATTGTTGCATGGTCAACGCCGCGTAGGCAAGTCGTCTGTCCTCTGTCATATTCCTAACTTTGTAGCCCAGGATGAGTTTAAATTTGTGACCTTCGATCTTCAAGATAAAAGCAGGTTGCCTCTGAGTGGTATCTTCAACAGTCTCGCTACTCATATCGTCGAACACCTCGATCTAGCTCCAGAACTGATGGCACTGGTTGCCGAGTTAGAAAAAGATCCAGAGATATTCTCTCGTAACTTCTTGCCAGAAGTAGAACGTGCATTAGGCTCGAAAAAACTGGTGCTGCTGATCGATGAGTTTGACGTTTTAAGCAACACAATATATGACGAATCATTCGAGCATTTTTTTTCTTATTTAAAAAGGATTATCGATAGCCATAAAAAAATATTTATCATGCCAGTAGTGGGACGGAAGCTGGATGATATGCCAAAGCTACTGTATTTGTTTAAAGGAGCACCTAACCAAGAAATTGACTTTATAGATAATCTAAGCGATCGGCGATTGATTACTAAGCCCGCTGAAGGTGTACTGGAATACGATGATGATGCGATCGAAGCAATTCTGGAGCTATCGTCAGGGCATCCCTATTTTACCCAGGTCATATGCTTTGCTCTTTTCGGACAAGCAAGGGAGCAACAGAACTCGAGAGTCTCGCGCGACAAGGCGATTGAAATCGCTGAGGGCGGATTAACATGGTATTGGGAGGGACTGCCGATCCCGGAACAAGTGATATTCTCAGCAGTAGCAGAAGCTCAAAAAGAAGCTATCTCACAAGATAAGCGGGTTGCAAAGGAGCCCTTGACCTTGCTAGAAGCTCATGGAGTTATCCAGACAGAGCAATTAGAAGGGGCAGTACAAACATTAATCGACAAAAATTTTTTGGATGAGACAGGAAGGTTCTCCTTTCACTCTCGCAGCGGTTGTGCCAGTTGGTGAGGAAGAGGAAAAGGAATCTGCTGAAAGAATGTTGCGAGGTGTAGCGCAGGCACAAGATAAGTTCAACAATTCAGGAGGGTTAAACGATCGATTACTGGAGATTGTAATTGCCAACGATGACAACAATCCAGAAAAATCTATAAAGGTGGCCGAGCAACTGGTAGAAGACAAAGAAGTACTGGGAGTGATTGGACATTATTCTAGCAATGCTAGCAGGGCTGCACTAGCTACATATGAAACAGCTAACTTAGCCACGATCTCTCCCACCAGCACGAGTACATTGTTAAGAAGCGATGTTTTCTTTAGGACAATTCCTTCTGACTCAGCAACTGGTAAAAAACTAGCTGAATATGCCATAAGAATTCTTGGTATAAAAAAAGTCGTGATTTTCTATAATCCCTTAAAGCCCTACAGCAATAGTCTAGAGGATGCTTTTACAGAGAACTTTATAAAACTAAAAGGTAGTGTGGTTGATAAGATTGATTTGAGCAATCAAAACCTGAATCTGAGGGAAATAGTCTCAAGGAGTGTATTTGCCGATGGGGCAGAAGCTGCTCTGTTATTTCCGGACACAACTAAAACTTCTGTAGCACTTGATATTGCTAAAGTTATCGCCAACCTGATTGCTGCAAGCAATCACCCAGAGAGGCGAGGGCTAAAGTGGTTGGGTGGGGATGATCTTTATACCAATATAACCTTGACTGAAGGTGGGCAAGCGGTTGAAGGCTTGATTATAGCTGTGCCTTGGTTTAGGGAAGAACCAGACTCAAAAGAATTTTCAGAAGCAGCAAAAGAAAAATGGGGAGAAGAAGAAGTTAGCTGGGTCACAGCTGGCAGTTTTGATGCAACTCAGGCTTTTATCAAAGCTTTGTCTCCCAATGCCTCTAGGTCAACAGTTCTGCGCAGACTAGCAACGATAGATATTTCATCCCGTGAAACATCAGGGGAGCCACTCCAGTTTACTCCAGAAGGAGAGCGCGATAGTGAACCTGTCCTCGTCGAGGTTGTTAGGGATGGTTCAAGGTTTGATTTCAAGTTAGTGAAAGAGTGAAGCAATTTCAGGTTGGTAACCAATCTTAAATTAAGCCCGATCAGTTGCCCACTCTTTTTCTGTTTTCTCTGTTACTTCTGGCGGACTTTCTGCCTCGGCATCCATCAGGGCTTTTATCCTATTAAACAGATATACTTCTACCGGTTCTCGAGCGGTTAATTTCTCGTAGAAATAGGGGTCGTTCAACCAGTGTACAAAAGCTATTTCCAGCAAACCATTCTCCCAGAGATTAAATCGCCAATATTTGGAAGTCCTGTTGTCAACTACTTCAAACAAAGGGGCGCAATGTTTTTGAGGATAATAGATAAAGTTGTCGTCGCAAATGTAGTACCAAACCTTTCCTTCTGCTTCATCAATTGCATAAACCACATATTCTTTCTCTACTGTTAATCTAAAAACTGTTTCCTTGGTTCGATTAACAGCAGGATCGAGATAATTTTCTGGGAGAGATGCGCCAGTGTTGGCGATACAACGAATTTTCATGGTTGATTTAATGTCACTTATGAGTACAACCTATGATGCGGGTCTAGCCAGACTACATAGAAAATCCTGTCTAGCAGAAACCCGTGTACTCTCCCATGCTCGTTAGCCGAGATTTCAAATTGCCACGCCAGCTGATTTCTCAGAGCAGTATTGAGACAGGTAAATCCCTGGGGTTCAGTCGTGTCTGGCCAATTGATTTCATGGGTTCGCAATGAAGGCGATCGCAAGTTATTAAACTAAGCCAGTCCGTCACCGGACCGACTCGTCTTCAAAACCGGACGTGAGACTTTCACCTCATCCGGCTC
>JACOMV010000189.1:5192-13275 GCA_014324065.1 Hormoscilla sp. SP12CHS1
CAGGGCTAATGATTCCCTGGTAACGCTCCCCTTTCTTGATTTGTGTCAAGTCAGTTTACTTTAAACGAATCGCACAATAAAATCATCATACCTGATAGTTGACACATCTTTGAGACGTAAGAGCAGTTTTTCGATATAATTTTCACCGCAGCCCGCAATACTAAACTTTTGGTTGCCGTGTAAATCAAGATATTTGAAGGATAAAATAACATCTTCATCATACCTTGACAGTTTATTCCGAGGCTCAGCTTGCTGCTTTGTACGGCTCGGATGCTTGAGTTTCTTCTTCTTCGTCATCTTCGAGCAAAGTTTTGTAATATTTTTGCATGAATTTTTGGGAAATCACCGCATCCGAATGTTCATCTATTGGCATTCCTCCACGCGTTTTCCGCCACGGGTCTTCGTCCTGAGTCATTTTTTCCAGATAGTAGGATCTGTTCCTACCATAGACATCCATTACTTCTAGCATATGCTCTTCTACATGCTTTGGCAATTCTACTTTTTCTGGATATTCGCTAATCGGATTCCACTTAAACTTCTTAAAGCGATCGTACAGTTCTGGTTGCACCGGTCCCCTTGCCCAGGCTTGGAAGTCTTCATCAAACAGAGGTTTGTCATGCAGTGCCATATACCATGCCTGAGCATAGTATACCAGTTTTTGCAAGTACAAGTTGGTAATCAATTCACCGCGATCGCGACAGAACTTGATAATATAATCGGCTACTGCATTTGCCGTTGTCTGGGCCATCCCGTCATACCTCCTATGTTTATATCCTTTAACGTGCCTATCATACCTTGGCTGTTTCTAGAGAACCGCTTCTGACTTTTGGCGTGAAAACAGATTCTTCATCTTCATCTTCGAGTAAATTTTTGTAATATTTCTGCATTGACTTCTTGGAAATCACTACCTCGGAATGTTCGTCCATTAGCATTCCCCGACGTACTTTCCGCCACGGGTCTTCGTCGTGAGTCATCCTTTCCAGATAGTAGTATATGTACCTGCCATAAACATCTAGCACTTCTAGTATATGCTCTTCTACATGCTTTGGCAATTCTACCTTTTCGGGGTGTTCGCTAATCGGATTCCATTTGTAGCTCGTAAAGCGATCGTACAGTTCTGGTTGCACCGGTCCACTTGCCCAGGCTTGGAACTCTTCATCAAAGAGAGGTTTTTCATACAGAGCCAGATACCATGCCTGAGCATAGTATACCAGTTTTTGCAGGTGCAAGTTGGCGATCGAGTCACCGTGCTTGTGGCAGAACTGTATAATATAATCTGCGATCGCATTTGCCGTTGTCTGGGCCATCCCGTCATACCTCCTAGTTGAGAGTTATTGCTGAAATCAGAATTGTTTTGATTCGATCTCCGAGTATTATACATCAAATGTAACTTATGAGTATAACCTATGATGCGGGTCTAGCCAGACTATATAGAAAATCTGGTCTAGCAGAAACCCATGTACTCTCCCATACTCGTTAGCCGAGATTTCAAATTGAAACGCCGTCTGTTCTCTCAGATAAGCATTTAGACAGGTAAATCCATTGGGTTCTGTCGTGTCTGACCAAGTTATTTCATGCGCACGCAAGGAAGAGGAACGACTACTAACAAAATCATCGTATCTGATACTTGATACATCTTTGAGACGTAACAATATTTTTTCCAGATAACTTTCACCGCACCCAGCAACCCCAAACTTGGGGTTGCTGAATAAGTCAAGATATTTGAAAGAAAAAATTACCTCTTCATTTTCTCGCTTTTTTTCAACGATATCACTGGATTTGGGCGTACTCCGTGTTTTGACCTTCTTGTTCTTCTTCTTCGTCATCTGCAAGCAAAGTCTTATAATATGTTTGCATATCCTGTTTCTCGATCCTCACTGTTGCGTGTTCGTCCCTGGGAATTCCGCGACGCGCTTTCAGCCATGGGTCTTCGCCTTGAACCATCCTTTCCAGGTAATAAGCCTGGTATTTCCCAAATACCTCAATGATTTCTATCAAATGATCTGTTATGTGTTCTGGCAATTCTACCTTTTCTGGATGTTCGCTAATCGGATTCCACTTGTAACTCTTAAAGCGATCGTACAGTTCTGGTTGCACCGGTCCGCCGATCCAAGCTTGTAACTCTTCATCAAACAGAGGTTTGTCATACAGAGCCAGATACCATGCCTGAGCATAGTATACCAGTTTTTGCAGTTTCAGGTTGGTAACCAAGTCCCCGTGGTCCTGGGAGAAGTGTATAATATAATCTGCTATCGCCTTTGCCGTTGTCTCTGCCATCCCGTCACACCTCCTAGTGTCAGTTATCAGTTGCCAGTTACCAGTGCTTTGGCATCAGTTTGAGATAGAGCACCGCTCCTGCGGCTGCTCAAACTCTAGTCATTACTATTCTATATCCGATCGCAAAACAATGTCAAGTCTTAAACCACATCATACGATCGGAGATGACGCTCCCTGCGGTCGTCAGGGAACGAGATATATCTAATTTTAGCCTTTAAGTTGACATCAATGGGATCTGTTGAGAAAACCACAGGGCGGCACTAATATTAGTTTCCTCACTCAGATGTGACAAAGTTCGATCGAGTAAAGCAATAGGCAAACCTGCAAGTGCTACTGAATGGGTACATTGCTGATATTTGCCATTCTCCTGTAACCGAAATGCCATTACCTGCCTGCCTCAGACATTAATCACCCAGTATTCAGGAATTTGCAATTCAGCATACAACTGCTTCTTTTCATCCAAATCAGTCGCCAGAGTCGTATCCGCAATTTCTCCAACCAGATATGGAACTCGCCACTTAGTCAGGTTAATGTGACGCGGTTCTCCTTCTTGCCATTGCGGAACACCTTCACCGATGTACAATACTAAATCATGTGCTGCTGCTTTGGTTCTCGGTTTCTATATTAAACAACGTCCGAAAGAAGCCGCAGTTTGTTCTGGAAAGCAATTGAACCAGAGAATAAACAACATAGTGAATAGGTCACTAACGCTGGAGTGATTAATTCTTTCTGAACCCATATCTATTAAAAGTTTACCCCGATCAAAAAACAGTCTAACTCGTTCTGCAATGTCTGCGTCGCGATATGTTACGTAGTCTTCCCAGGTCGCGGGTTGCCACTCGAGTATTTCTGTCGCGATCGCCCTCTGATGGGACGCCGTAGCCATCGCCCTTTGGATAGGACTTGAAGTCGTCATGACAATAACACTGATTAAATTTGAGCATTTATAAACAATTCTAAATTAATATCTATCATTATTTACAAATATTATTAGTCGGTTTTAACCGACTTGGCGCCTCGAAACCTGGCTCCCGCATGGTAACGCAGGGGGTTTGAACCAGAGGCGGCTAACAGCGAAGAGAGCAGACTTCTTAACTTCATCCTAATAGCCGATCAACCCTTACTTCCACTGCTGGAAAAGCCAGGGGTGCAATGTTTCCTTGAGTGAGATCCTGCCGCGATAAATAGTCTGTACCTTCGGGGTTGCGAAAAACAGTCAATTGCCGCTTTTTCAGACCCAGCACCCAATACTCTGGAATGCCTGCGGTGGCGTATATTTTTCCAGAAAATATCCTCAGCACCGGGATGGCGATCGCGGTAACGTTCTCGGGGCGATCGCACAACCGCAATATCTGGTTCTGGTTCCGAGTCTGTTAAAGTTATCGGTCGCCCTTCTCCGATCGATGCCTTACCAGTCACGCGAGAACGCAAATAATCCGCCAATTCTTCTCCGTAAAATGTATGATACGGTCCTTCTGGTGCCTTTTCTGCAATCTCTTCAGCGAGTAATTCTACTTTTCTCTCGGCCAATATCCCAGTTGCAATCATCTGATGATATTCTGCTGTTGTCCACTTAGCTAAAGTTTTCATACTCTATTTATGGAAACTCAATCATCGTCTGTCGGTAGAACTGCGGCAAACCCGTGTCAAAAGACTTACCTTTGATAACATATCCCATTAGTCACTCTGACTGGCGCAATTTCTCCAAACAAAATGTTAGCTGAAATTCTCCCCGATCGCGCCGATCGCACCTAATATTTTCTTCCAGATGCTGAAAAATATTAGCTGTCAGCAGATAGAGACAAAATACTGATAGAAACTCCTCCGAGGCCATTCCCTCTACGTGAAGATGCCGACGGGCATAATTAATATCTGGCTTTTCACAGATTTCGCTCACCTATAGTAGCGCGTCTTTTGCTTGCCAAGTGCCAGTAACGCAGCCATAATGATGTATTTCAGAACCTGGCGTTACCCTTACCCCGATCGCGCTTTTACCCACCTGGGAGAAAACCAACTGACTTGCACAGGAACTTTCCGTCTGTGAGGCGTAAAGACGATCTCCCAGCAGTAGCAGAAAGGGATCGTCTTGCACCCATTCTCTCGCACAGAATACCGCATGACCAAAGCCTTCGGGAACCTCCTGGGTGAGAATCGTAATTTTCTCTCCCACCTCCTGGAGATACTCTGAGTATTGCTGCTTTTCCTCTGATAGCTTGTGGAAATATGCTTGTTCCTTGGTAAACAAATCCTGGAACAGTTCCCGATCGCCCTTTTGTACCACAATGGCCACTTCCGATACTCCCGCACTCAGGGCTTCCTCTACAATTGCTAATATTATCGGCTTCGCCAGGGACGGGCGATCGATTATCGGTAATAGTTCCTTTTTCACCGCCTTAGTTGCTGGAAACATCCTGTTCCCGAACCCTGCTGCCGGTATTTACGATCGACCTTCCTTACCTGGAGTACATAACCGGTTTACTTCGTTCCTACAGATGATTCATCGTGACCTTAGATGGATTCTATGTGCCGGGTTTATTGCTTACTGGTCGGCGCATGATCCGCCAGCGACCTATATCCTTTCCCATTTTGGGCCAGTGTCTCAGCCTTATTACACTGGTCGTCTGTGACGACACTGCAAATCACTGTGCCTTTTATTCCCGCTTTACGGCGCATCCTCTGCGGAGAGGAGAGCATTGATGCCAAGTCTCTACCGTAGGGAATATGCTGTCACGAGAGCACCTGGAGGGGGAGCGCATCCCGAAGTGTGCGCGCGTTTCAGCGCACACGTAGAGGAGAGCACTTTCACCACCATCATCTGTAAGTTGTCTAGGCAAATGGAACCTAGCTAGCGATCCCCGTCCGACTTATTACAACTCTGACGGTTTACACTAAACGAATCGCACCATGCGATCGCACCCGATTCCTCTCCCCCCAGGGCTGGGAGGACGATAAACCAGACCAGATTCCTCTCTCCTAGGCTAGGTTGATGATAAACCAGACCAGATTCCTCTCCCCCTAGGCTAGGTTGATGATAAACCAGACCAGATTCCTCCCTCCTAGGCTGCTCAGTTTATCAACTATGCTAGCAATAACACTGCTGCCTTGGGAATAACCGCAGACGATCTTACTCAAGTCACCCAGTCCCAAGCCCAATGGCAAACTGCCCTCGACAATTATATGGCGCTGCAAGCTTCTTTGTCCCAATCCCGTCAAGAAGCTAAGGACTCGCGATCGCCTAGAAGGGAGTTTGCGTCGCTTTGCAGCACAATCCCAAGATAACTGACGTTCATCGCCTGGGTTTGGGAATTACCGTCCCCGATCCGAGCAGAACTTCTGTTGTTGCCATACCCACAACCGCTCCCGTAGTCCAGGTGGATCTGAGCAAGCGCTTTGAACATATCATTAATTTTGCTGACAAAGAAACCCCCAATCGCAGGAGAAAACCTAAAGGGGTAACCGGGTGCGAGATTTGGGTGAAGATTGGTGATAATATTCCCAAGGAAGCGAATGAATTGAGGCTGGTGAATGTGGCGAGAACGACTCCCTTTAACGCCAAATACAGTGGTAATGAGGTCGGCAAAATGGCCCATTATATGTTGCGTTGGGTGACTAGCAGAGGTGAACTTGGTCCCTGGAGTCAAACCTATAGTTTCACTATTCCTGGATAGGGCTATACTCCGCGCGGTAATCGCACAAAAGACACAGCCCGAACCAGTTCCCTGGCGGTCGCCAGGGAACTGGTTTTAATGCTAGCAAGCCTGTCATTGATACCAGTACGATTAGTAGCAGTAATGCTGCAAACGCCGGTGTAAACTTGTCCGTAGTACTCAGATGCACCCAAGCTGTAGCGACGTTGTGCCACAACGCCTTTATTAATATCCAGGCACGATGTCGCCACCTCTTCATACCTATATCACCTTTGGGAAGTAAAAAGTTAAACGCTATACCATTTACTTTCAGCTTGCCCCACTGCTGGGTTGGGGGTGGGGTTGGTTGCTATCTACCATGAACGAGGGACTCCCAGGCCATTCATAAAGCCAAAAGTCTACGCCAAATATAACAATCATCCAGCCTGTATAGATTTTGGCTTGCAGTAGTCTACCCCAGAACCGTACTGCCACGCATCTATCAAGCGACGGTAGTAGTATTGTTGCACTCCCGGTAAGGCTTTTGTCCAGGGGGCGAGCGATCGTCCCAAGGGATACAATGCCGTATAAGCCACTAGGTTGGTATAGTGAACCATCCAGTAAGCCAAGGTTTTCAGTCCGACTTGGCCCATTACTTTGACGATTAAGTCCGGCTGACGGACGGTCGCTTGCAGCAGGGTTTGGGATAACCCGCGCAACTGCACGACATCTTGGAGAAACGGCCTGAGTACCTCGTCTCCGAGTTCAGACATGATCGTAAATATTTCCCCGAGTAGGCGGTTGATTCGATCTGGGGGAATTGTTTGCTCCAGGCCGACGCTCATGGACCGTTGAAACAGCCAGGTAAGGTCGAGATTGGGTTGATAAGGTTGTAAGATTGCTAGATCCTGGCGGGAAAGGGCGCTATGGATCAGGGCGTCCTGAATCCCTGCGGTCAGACGCTTCAGGTGGCGAATCATGGCACCAAATCCGCCGAAGCTCAGAGGCGATTGATTACCGCTGCTGTCTCCTACAGGTAAAATGCGGTTGAAGGGGGTTTTTAAGGGGCTTTGCTGGTAGCAGGGGAAGCAGCCAAATAAGGCTCGTTGCCATTGCAGTTGGTCGAGGCCGATCTGCTGGTATTCTGGCAGGTAGCGCAGGTACTCGTCAAAGAGAAATTCTAGGCTAAAACGGTCTGGGTGAGCATCTATATAGGTAAATAAGTATGTGGTTCTGCCATCCCTGGCCGGGAAAGCTTCCCAAAAATACTGGCATTGATTAAGCAGAGGGGTGAAGGAAACTAATATGTCGCCGGTGTCGTTGCGAGGAAACCCGCGAGCGCAGGTGCCGACTACCAGGCAGATGGCGTCTGGTTTTTTCCCCTGTCTTGCCTGCAGTCCTATGGGGGAAAAATGCCCCATGGCATCTAGCAATAGGCGGGTATTGAATACCCGATCGCCTGCTAAAACTCTGAGACCATCCCGATGTATGACTGCCCCTGTAAAGGCTGTATTTTCCCACAGTTGACCGCCAGCGGCTATAAATTTATTTTTCAGGGTTTCTAGCAGATAGACTGGATCTACGCCGATGTTGAGTACGTCGCGCACCCAGATATCGGGGCCACCATGGAAGCTGATGCGTGCTGGGTTATACTCGGTGGCGATCGCCGCTTCTAGTTCAGCATGCGTCAGTAAATCCAGTTCCAAGAGCACTTCCAGTTCCCGGCGGCAGATATTCCACTCTTGCTCTCGGCCCCGCAGGATTCCCCGTTCCATTACGGCCACGCGCAGCCCTTGTAATTGCAGGGCGCAGGCAATCATAATTCCTAATGTGCCACCGCAGACCACCACATCCCAATCTACCTCTGATAATGGGAGCGGGCTCTCTTGCACAGTCATAGGTACGGGGTGGGTATTTTCTTTGATAGCTTGCCAGAGTCGATCGGCCCTACGCAGTCCGGATAGGACATCTCCTGGTAGTTGCGAGAGTATTTGTGCTGTTTGTGTCATGAGACAAGATAACTGCATCACACGGATGCACCCAGTACCACCATCTTAACCTGTCTGGAGAGCTTTCTGTGGTCAAAACTCGTTGGTAGGAAGCCTCCCCGCCCGAACCCGTTCCCAGGCCGGTGTCTGGAGCATGCCGATCGCGGCAGCGCGGCGCCAGCCGTGTCCTTC
>JACOMV010000189.1:13370-25307 GCA_014324065.1 Hormoscilla sp. SP12CHS1
GAGCTGGCTCTCCTCGCAGCGGAGGGGGCGTTACCCGGGGAGCTGGCTTCGGGTTATCAACTACTTGTGACCGCACCCTTCCGTGCAGTTATCGGTGCCGATGTCTCTAGGGGACTCGATTTGAGATTTTCTGACAAGATATAATTATCTGACTCCAGACCCAAGTTGCACTAATCTCCCAGTTCTATTTTCAGAAGCACTCTTTTCGAGTCCCTCACGTCCCCTGGTACTCGGAACAAGTTGAGGCTGTCCCCTGAATCTCTGAGATCGTCAACCACCACTTCTGTTCGTTCGTCTATTCTCAATTTATTCTCTTCGCGGCTTCTTGAGAGATCCGTCGATGCCTCAACACCCGGTTGGGACGCTCTTTCAAATGACCTCTGGTAATCTGAAGAGGTCGTGCGACTCTCAATGGTACGCAGAGATTCACCCGAGAGGGTTACATCTGCTTCCCTTGATGGCCTGCCTGACTGCGCCTGTGCCACTGGTGGACACCAGACTGCTACAAATGCTATCGCTAAGACGGCTTGTGCTTGAGTGCGAATTATTTTTTTCATGGCTTATTTATTATATCTACTATGTTTTTTGCCTCTCCCGATCTTTGGTCTTTCAGTGACTTACGCAACTTGTACCCTCTGATGGGCTATCTCTGGTAGCGCCTGTGCGTAAGTCCTGCTTTCTTTGTTCTAACTAGATTCTTTCAGGCTGTCAAGCCATTCGTGAGCCCGCTGGGCCCACCACCGGCACTTCCTCGGGATTGACGATTGTCAATTTTCAATTAGACAAATCTGTGAATAAATTCATAAGTCCAATCTACTCTTCCTTTGCGTAACATCGCTGGATCTAGTCTTTCTGTGGTATTGCAAGTCATCAATACAACTAATTTTTGTTGCAACTGCACACCCGATTCTTCTATCACGCTATTGTACAATGTTCCATCCAGTAAACTCAGAATATGCTCAGTTTTATTATTTCTTTGAGCTGCTGCCATTGAGCGGTCTTGGGCCAAGTTATCTGCTTCATTGATGATGAGACAAATCCGTTCCAGGTAACTAGGGGGGATAAAGTTTTCCACGGCATCATGGTCGAGGATAAAAATTACATATCCTAGGGGCATCAAGATTTCTTTGGCCACTGCTTGCGTCCAGGCTGTTTTCCCCGTGCCTGGTTTTCCTTGTACTAGAACTGCTAGCTGGTTTTCGTCGATTATTGCCTGCTGAACTTTGTCAGTGAAGCTTTGGATATCTGCTGGAAATGTTCTAATTGGAAACTGAGAATGTACCTGTCCAATCCGATTTTGATAACCGCTTAGCATCACTGCTAGATTGTAAGTGGCTTTATTCACCAGTGGGGCAATGTCTTGGGCGATCAGCGTGTAGCGTCGCCTGCTTCGGCCCAGGTTGTCTATTTGCAGCCAAACTTGAAACTTTGACCAGTAAGCGGAAACGCTGCCCAGGGTTTCCACTCTTTCCCAACTGATAAATTTCTCTACAGGATAATAAAAATGTCGGTCTAGGTAATACTGTGTGATTAACTCTGGCTTGGACAATAATTCCAGAATCTTGAAAACGGTAATCTCCTGGAGCCGGTTCAGGACATAATCGATGGGAATGCGATCGCGGCTGACTGACTGGACTATGGGTGCTTCTGTACTGATAACGTCTTTGTATCGATAATCTGGGGCTAGTGGCTGGGGAGTTATGTAATCCCAAAATTCATCCAATTCATATCGGGTGTTTTCTGAGAAGAGATTAAATATATTGGCCCACCAGCTATATTGAGTCCGACCTAATGCATCTGCTATATCGCTAACGAAACCCAATGTTTTCTGTGTCAATTCCCACGGATCGTTAGACACCATATGCCGGAAATATTCCCAATCAAATTCTCGATTTAACGGTCGCCAACCTGCTGTTAGTAACCCTCTGCTTTGATGGTTGTTATATCCTGAGTCTGGGTAACCAAAGTCTCTTGAGTCCATTGCTTCAATTTCTCGTATTATGTTCTCTAATTCTGGGTCCATGTCAGTTGTCAGTTGTTAGTAGCGTAGCCTGTAGGACTTGTCCCGCCTGTCCCGAGGATGCTTAGGACTTGTCCCGCCTGTCCCGAGGTTGTCAGCACCATCTCAATTAACAGGTAATTACGTCTAAGAGTAAAAATACTTAGAAACGGCTCTGGACATGCTCCCTCTAAACTGGTGGTAAGGAGGAGACTTGCTGCTGCCCGTCTCTATTATACCTCTTTAAGGGCCAACCCTCCTCATTATTATAACAGGGACAATAGCCGATCGCCCCCCCGATCGCCCGTAGCTTTCTGGCTGTTTTGGCGCTCCCGAACAAGCCGGTTGAGGGGCGAAGGGGATCTCTTTACACCTCCACTAGATACTCCGGGGGAACGCGATCGACTAACCAAACTCGATTTTCGGTACAGTAGAAATTATAACCTGCGGCGTGCATGGCGGCGGCATCTACGGCAAAAATTACCGGACGTCCCCCCCGACGTTTGCCCACATTTCTTGCTTTGCCAATATCTGTCGATAAATGCACGTGGTGTCGCGACATTTTACAAATCCCCATCTGCATAATTGACTCAACGGCATGGTGAGAAGTGCCGTGGTAAAGTACATCTGGGGGAATTTGGCATTCCAACTGCAAGTCTACTTCTACAGTATGCCCTTGGTTGGCACGAATGCGCGTGCCTGTGAGATCGAAGGAGAAGCGTTTTTTGTCGTTTTTTCGACCACTTCTTTCAATTCATTCTCGAAAATGTGAAATTTATGTTTTTTACAAGCTACCAGGAGTTCTTCGACCGAAACCCAGCCGCCCGGTTGCAGTTCTAGACCTATTCTGTCGGGACTATGCCGCCGATGTTTACTCAGGTATTTGCTGATTTTTACTAATCGATTATTTTTCATTTCATTCAGATATTTAATAATTTATCCGTTCAGCACCCTTTCCCACCAAAATTATCGACCTGTACGCAGTTGTCACTTTCACAATGTCCTGTACCCTTGTAACATTGATGGGCTTAATTTGTAAGTGGGATTTGAACCCACAGGCTTCCCTAATGCCTACCAAGATGATAACATCATTTTCCAACTTACCCAGTTGGCGGGTTTTGCTCGCTTCTATTCTTTTGACTACCAACTAAATTATGTCGTCCAATTTGCTGCTTTTATTTTCTCTAAACATTCTATCCATGTGCCCTTGCCCTTCGGCTACGTCGATCTTACTGAAGGTTTTAATTTGCGATCGCCCGTACCTATTTGGGGCCACAGCAGCTCCATTTACTATGTTATCATATAGGCGGGGTTTTAGCAAGAGGGAATTTCTCTGGGCTTCGGATCTTGTCATCGGAGTCTTCTCGTGTTGTCCGTAAATTGGTAAATTTGATTTTCACAAATCTATTGTACCAGTTCATTCGTTGTCAATTGCAATTTGCAATTTGTCAAGTCAATCTATCGCTGATACATGGCTATCTTTGACTATTTTAATTAACTGTAAACTGTGCTCCGATCCTACAGCATAATTTTGAGCAATCAACTCAATCTGCTATATTAGTAAATAGGAGCGTCAAATTATGATAGTAACTCGATGAAAGAAGCACTAAAGTGCTTACTACGAACCCGGAAGCACTAAAGTGCTTACTACGAACCCGGAAGCACTAAAGTGCTTACTAAAAGTGCTTACTACGAACCCGGAAGCACTAAAGTGCTTACTACGAACCCGGAAGCACTAAAGTGCTTACTACGAACCCCCGAAGCACTAAAGTTCTTACTACGAACGGACCGATCGCCCATTATTTCCTTCTCTTGCTTGACAGAGTAACCTTGACAATATCCTACCTATATTCCAGGCATCATCGCCCCCCCGGTGGTGAGTCCCTTCTAGAGGCAGATTGAGTATTTCTAAGGCCCGGGCCATGCCTACTTCTTGAGGTATGGCATTAATAATTGCCAACAAGTTTTTGACATTGATATGCTTCCGACCAAAAGGATATTTGATCGATCGGGCAAGGCATTGTCTCTCGAATTGTCTTTTATCGTACTCTCCATAGCTGGCCCAAACTCGCTGATGCGTGCTATAGTTCTTGCGCAGCAGTAAGCAAGCTTCAGCAAAGGAAATTCCTTTATCTACTTGTGACTGGGTTAAGGTGGTCAGTTGGGTACAGAATTCACTTACTTGAGAACGTTCTGGCTTGACTAAGATACTATCTTTTTCTATTGCTTGACCGGAATTTATATCAACTACGCAAATTCCAATCTCGATAATTTCATTTTCTTGACCTGCTGGCGGTTTACCTTGCCAGCAAGTCGCTTCTACGTCTACTACGATGATTCGATCTAGTTTATCTCCCATTTTTACACAAACGGGCGGGCCGCTGCCCACCCACAAAGATTAATTATCTTTTGCGATCACCTCTGGTTTCAGCAAGTTTGCCAATTTTTCTTTCGACCAAGTTTGCGTGGGATAGGAGATCGCGAATATCGATTCCAGCCGAATCAACCACGTGAGACATTTATATTCATCATCGTCTTCGTTATATTCATCGGGAGGTACTAACAGGATAATTTCCACAAACTCTTCTTCCAAATTTATCGGGATACCAGAGAAACTGTCCTCGGCTTCAATCTGAATTTTGCTCCCGCGATCGAGGGCTTCTTTTAACCGCTGGTACAGCAGATTAGACTTGTTCACCTGGGATTTTTTTGCCAAAATTTTTCTCCCTAAATTGCAAATAATGCTCGATCGAACTGGTTCGGTATTTCTCGCAGAAGGGGCGATCGCCACCTATTTAACTTCTTTGGCGACGCACTTGGATGCGCCGGTCTGCCTTCTGCTTCCTCACCCATGACAATAATTTTTCCATCTGAGGCTCGTTTTTCAGTTTTTCTATGGTATTGAATTCCTCCGCCAAGCGCTTGTTGTCAAACGTAGCATGGATCTGTCCGTGACAAGCAGCACAGATCTCAACGGTCGGACCGGGAGACTGCTTTTTCCGTTTTGTCCTCTGTCGGGGTACTAGATGATGAACGGTCAGACGACCTACTTCCCTTTCACATAGTTTACACTGCATGCTGTTCTTCCTGCAACTACCGCTCCCCGATCCCCATTATAATCGAGTTAAGAACTCCCGATCGCCCCTACGCCTGGGCAACTAACTCCGTGGCCGTGGCCGCACTCTGCAACTGACCGAAATTGATTGTCTCCGGTTCAATTCAATGCCTGTCTCTTGCAGGACTTTTTCTACCCCCCGATCGCTCAACAGCATGCCTGCCGTGAGAAAATCCGTACAGGGCTCTTGATGTCGCACCGTGGGTGTTTCGCTGCGGTTGGCCCAGAAATGACTGATGACATGGAAAACATGTCCCTTTCCCCAATCAAAACGCACTGCCACTACAGGTGCTTTATATTTTACCAACAAATCGTGGCTAGCTGCTTCCACACGCACTTTCTCTGGGTCCATCACCTCTATGGGATAGCTTCCCCACAACCACCACTGGGGATCTGCACCCAATACGGTAATTTCCGACCACAAACTATCTAGGTATGGTTCTACTGATATGACTGATTCGTCAGTAGACACTTTCGTCCAGCGGACTGTATTGGCAAATGCTGGTTCGATAATATAATGTAAGGCCCAATCTGAGGTGACTAGCCATTTGCCCTCCCTTACCCGATCGCCTATTTCGGCAATGAGGGTTTGGTCGTAATCCCTAGAACAATTGACAAAAACAATCTTCGGGTCCGTACTCTTAGCATTAGGATTTACAAGGGCGGGAATTTGCAAACATTTCAATACCTCCTCCACTTGGTCGAAAGTCCCGGCATAGGCAGCTACCTCATCTTTACGAATGTGATCGAGAATTGTTAAGTAGTCGGGATGCTGTTCGGCAAACCTTTGTCGCACCGCTGCTGCTGCCACTTGGTAAGCTATTTCCATTGTACTCATTTTATCTTCTCCTACCAAAGTAGTACATGGCTCACGTGATGCCCAGAAACCGGGTTTCTTATCAAGCGATCGACCAGATATCAATACTCTCAACCCGGTTTCTTAACCGACTAGGGGCTATACATAATTTTTGCTCTCCAGCAGCGCTACTTATCATTCCTCACTGGCAGGGGGGTTTCCATAATCTCCATCAGCAACTCCAGTCGCGACGGACGAGACAGCAGCGGTATCAAGTTTGGCAGCGAGTAGTAGTCACCCTTGAAGCTAAAGGTATCCACCTGCACTTGCTTTTTCTTCAGTTGAGTTTCCACCCAATCATAACTATAACCCACCTTGACAATCACCACGTTCGGCATCACGTCCATCTCGCGCCGGTAAGCATCGTAGGCGTCAGTGAAGTATGGCGCGGTGTTTTCACCTTCATCAGTTACCAAGATAATTTGTTCTGCCAACTGTTTCTTGCGCCGCATTGCCTCTAAACCGCAACCGATACTCGTACCGCCACCTGCGCGGATGTGCTGGAATGCTTTCTCCCAGTCAGTCAACTCCTTACCTTTTGATTCTACTGGGTAAGGCATGGTATCGAAAGCGTAGACAAATAAATCTGCTTCGGCCACTCCGGAAATCATTGCTGCCAGACGCTTGCCAATTTCGATCGCCTTTTCCATGGAACAGGACTTATCAATTAGCAAACCCGTCGGCTTGGCAATCTTACCACGCTTCTTGACTTGTTCGTTGGTGACTTGTTCCAGCTTTTGGGCAGTTTCGGCATCCAATTGGGTAACATCAGCAGCAACCCGCGCTTTGAAGGCCGATACCCGATCGCTCTTTTGGGCCTCTTCCAGCTTACTATCGATCAGGGCCTTCACCTCTGGGTGATCCATCGCCCCGCGACTTTGGAGAGACTTGAGGTTATTAATTGCTTCCTGGGGGGACATAGAATTAATCAGTGCCACCAGGACAGTGGGAGTCACCTGCTTGATAGCGCCCACTGCTATTGTATAAGGAATGTTGTGTTCGGCGATAATTTGTGCCTGCTGAATGGGAGTTTCCGCCTTGGCCAACTGCTTGAGCATAAAAGGCAAGCTGCCTTCGGGAGGTTTTCGGTGAAACAGGATCGCATTTGCCCGTTCGCCGGGTTTGATGTGCAAGCTAGCATACAAATGCTTCATGGCTTTGCGACCCCGCACCGCAGCCCGATCGAAGAATGCCGGGTTTTTCTCCCGCTTTTCCAGATAGCGGCGCACCGCAGTTCGGGCCGATCGAGGCAACTTATTGCGCTGCTGTTTCATGAAGTCAACAATGCGTGCCACTTGGTAAGGGGGGAACTCTTGCAGCATGAGAAAACCCGCATCGCGATGTTCCGTCAAGTTGCTGGTCAGCAAGTTACCAATAAACACTTCCTTGTGGTCACGAACGTCACCATTGCGCTGATACCAAACTGCCAAGTGACCGTAAAACAGCGGGTCAACACAGTTGGTGAAGTTCTGCGACTTCCTTCAACTCGCGGTGAGGAGTTGTCAGCAGGGAGTTGAGAATTTCCAAACGCAAATCCCGTTCTTCAGTATTCATTTTCACGGTACTACCTCCTGAAATTATGAAGCGAGAGGAGGCAGTTGTCGCACGCGATGGGTAATATCAAATCCGCTGTATTTTACCCCCAGGTTAAAACCTGGGGCTACAGATACAAAGCCCGCCTGCGCGGGCTAAAAAACCCGAATTCGATCTAAAATTTTACCGCGCAAGTTAGAGAAGCTTTTGGTTTGATTGTTGCCTGCTATAGGTCTCAGGCTTGCAGCGTAACTACCGATTACGCACCGTGGTTTGGTTGGTATGTAGGCTTCTCTTGTTAGGGCGCGGCGACAACTGCTATTTCTAGTTTCTAGTGACCAGGGTCTCCCTGGTCACTCCCGGTTGAGGCTCTGCCTCCTTTTGAGAGTCATCGGACCGTTGTTTCTAGTGACCAGGGAGACCCTGGTCACTTCCGGTTGAGGCTCTGCCTCCTTTTGAGATCGAGAAACTCACAGGAGGCAGCCGCCTCGTGACTGAACGTTCCTGGGAACGTCCTAGAAAGATGCCATTCTTCCAACCATCGTTTTTCCCAATAACCAGAGTCTTGATGTTGTGGCTAATACACCAGTCAATGACTCTACGACTGGTCGTATGAATATAGTTGTCAACTCGATTATTGCGCTTCAACGTAAGTGCATCGAGCCTACGACTGACCTGGCGACTATGCCGGATTTCAAGGTCGCCTTCTTTTTGTTGTAGTAGGTATTGATGGCTTTGAGCGCCCCTCCCTTAATCAACAGTGGTGCAACACCAGACTGATTCGTTGTTAGAGTGACCAGATTCACCAAACCTAAGTCAACACCAGCGACAGCGTCTCCGGAAACTACATTCGCCTCTTCTTGTTCATAAACAATCTCGACAACATAACAACCCGACTTCGGTACAACTCTCACCTCTGCAACATCCAGCAAACCTGAGGAAAATTGAATAGGACAAGGTGTTAGCTTGACGATTCCTTTTCGTAGGGGTGGCTTGGATACCGTCTCCAATGGGAAGACGAGCATATAGCGCCCCTTAGTCTTGTCCTTGTATTTCGGTATCCTTGGCTCACTAATATACTTCTCTGGGTGTTTCTGCCAGTCTTTATACGCTGCCTTGTAGCCCAACCATGTTTTGTGAACACGTCTGGTCACCTGATTGGCAACCTTAGTATTCGGTAGGCTGTAATACGCTTGGGACTTTGACACCAGGTGATAGAGCGCTGTAAATGACATCACTTTTCTGGTCTCAAAGAAGTGTTGACGCATATGGTAGTTAGCCAGGTTAAAAAGATTCTTAGATAGGAAACACTGCTGGTCAAAGTAAGACCAATATAGATGATTCCTATTGACGATGTGCCGTTGTACTAGAGCGTCGGTCCACTAATAAAGCTTGACAAATTGTTCAATCTGTGCATAGACGGAAAATCGTTCTCCAGTTCGTCTCCGACAAATTTTAGCACATGCACATTTCTTTTTTTTGTCAACTACTTCTACTGGACCGACGCTCTAGCTGCATCTGTCATCCCCTCCCACTACGCGATCGCGTCATATCTGTCACCACTGATTATATACCTCTTTCTATGTTTTTCTACCTTGTACGAAGTGCTGTTATCAACCCGCTACCAATCGAGTTTCAGTCGAGGGCTCTACCAAATGAGCTAGTATGTAAGCTTCTCAGGTTAGGGCGCGACGCGAACACTTCTTTATCTATGCCCCGCACAAGAGGAATCTAACCTACAACCTCTGGCTTCAATAACCAGAATACATGTACGTTTTTTCTATTAGGGTGCGGAACATTCATCTTTGTATTGTTTGCCGATATTTTTACATTCTAAATCACCATTACCTCAATGATATAATTTCCCTAATTTATTAAGGGAGTGAGAGTCGCGTCGCGCAAGTCAAGAAAGCTGTTGTTCATACGCGAGATTTGAACCCGCTACCAATCGATTAAAAATCGAGTGCTCTACCAAATGAGCTAGTATGTAAGCTTCCTCAGTTAGGGCGCGACGCGAACTTCCTACCCAATGCTTTGCCAACGCGCAAGTCAAGAAAGCTGTGGGAAAATACACAGGAATCGAACCTGTTACCTACTAATTATGAGTTAGTTGCTCTACCAAATGAGCTAGTATGTAAGCTTCCCCGGTTGGGGCGCGTCAGCAGCAACACGAAGCCAAGTTTTAATAGTATCCGCGCAAGTCAGAAAAGCTTTTTACAACTTCCAGCGTGTCTACCCTTCCACCATGAAGACCGCAGTCTACAGTAGGACTCGAACCTACACTTCCTTTCAGAAACTAGACCCTTAGTGTGTATGCTTTTCCGGTCGCGGAAAAAGTCTATTTTTAGCCGTAAACTGCTTCCGGACGAACGATTATATCGCCGCAGGTACGCCGATCGATCGCGTAGGAATTGAAGCGATCGCGTGCCACATCAAAATGCTGTGCGAGGCGTTCCTTAACAGCTCTGTCATTCATATCTTGAGTGACACCAAGCTGACGTTCTGTCACATCTACGGAACGCCCTTCAAAACGAACGTGAACCATGCTGTCACCTCCTTCTCCGTCTATACCGTTACTATGAAATGCCCTATTTCTGTAGGGTGGGCACCGCCCACCACTTTCGGACTATACCGGTTGCCAAACATTTTATGAAATGCCCTATTTCTTATTCAGTTTTCTAGGTTCGGATGGGCCGATCGCAGTAGAGAGGTTTTCGCCGCTTCTAAAAATCTCTGTATATCTAGGCAAGGAGCCGAAAGTCATACAAAGACCCAAGTCCACGGTATAACTTCGCTTAACTAGAAGTGCGCAAGCGCTTGGTCTGGTTTCTCCCGCAAGCAGGAGCCACCATTCCCTTGACCTCTAGTCCCCAGTTAGAGACACTATAAAAAGAATGTCGATTCTTTATTCTAGTGCAAGACTTTAATAATGTATTCAGTTGATACCAGAGGCTCCATACGTGCTTTCGGGACTTCACGTCAAGATAGGCGGTTATGGAGTTTGGGACTTTTTCAGACAATTTCATTCCTCGTCTGGCTACGGCAAGAGCCGCCGCTTCATCACTTGCTAGTCCATACTGACGAGCAAACTTTACTAAGCCAATCAGACTGGTGTAAGCAGGATTTACTTTTATTTCAAGTAATTCATAAAAACGAGCATAACCCCAGCCAGACAACATTCGTGCATATTTGCTGCCACATTCTTTCAACTGTTCCTTTTTTCTGGAAAAGTCTAGATTCTCGCAGACGAGCGGACACTTCATCGTATTTGCTAACGCTGCCAACTGCAAGCAAGCATCAATAATTTGAGCATCCTGCTGACCGAAGGGCAATCCCATTTGCAGGGGTATCTGACCTTTTGCTTTTAAATTTCCATTCTTATCGACATACGCCCACCCTATCGATCCGGGATTCATGTCAATTCCAATGCAGCCGTCAGATGAATGCCTCGATACTCGCTTGACTGGCACTGGTGTAAATTGCACTGCCGCATTCCACTTACCATACTTTCGGTAAAAATGCCAACTTTTTGCTCCTGCCCGTGGCAGTCTGTTTATCTTTCGATCGTATCCGCCCAATCGAGTTGTTACGTATGAGCCAAACCGCTCTTCTAAGCAAGCGGGAACTCTAAACTTTACGTACTCTCCATCCCACTGGCAAACCTGATTTCCCAATTTTTCTGATGAACTACCTACAACGAAACACTGACTAGACGGCACTTTCACCTGAATAGGTTTTAATTTTAGATGATTTATTCTTTGCTCTAGTAGACAGGCTTTTCGCTTCTTTTGGTGTATTTGAAAGCGTAAGTGCTGCCAAGAAGTATTGCGGTACTGTAACGAACTGGCGAGCGGGAATATGCAGCCTGTCTTGGAGTGCTGCCAGTCTTTCTGACTGTAGAACTTACGGGCTAATTTTAATTTTCTCTGGGCCTTGCGAATCCATTCTTGCGTAGATTTTAATTTCCCTTGCAGTTGCTTTATATGATTTTGTCTAGATTCTTTAGCTGATGATACCTGACCGAGAGCATCAGAAATCACACCATTAGCGTGACGCTTATTAATCCTATAGGTCTGCTGCAAATAAGTGTTCCACTGAGATTTGTTAAAGGTTGTTCCAGACAACAGATGATTTACCGTCTCGTTTACAGCAAGACGATAGATAGGGGCATAAGCATTTAGGAACATCTCGAACTGCGCGTTTAATTCCTCTGCTGGGGTAGGTAGTCCTTTAGTATAGGTGAGAGTAGCCATATTCTTATTATACCCAATTGCGGCAAATAAATTTCATCCAATTTATTTGCATTCTACCCTATATTTCCTATATTTCCTCAGATATCCTGAGAAATTAGGTAACTGTTACAGCTTGTTCGCTATTTAATTAGTACAATAACAGCATTTAGTAAACCAGTTCTTAAACGTATTTGTTCCCATC
>JACOMV010000190.1 GCA_014324065.1 Hormoscilla sp. SP12CHS1
CGAGCAATGGAGGCGTTAGAACAGTTAATTGAACTGGCTGTGATGCTGATTGGAACAACTGCGTTTAAGAACTGGTTTATAAAATGCTGCTACTGTACTAGTCAACTGGTGAACAAGCTGTATAAATCATGCAAACTTAATGCCACCGAATTTATGAATATATCTTGATTTTCAGAAGTTGACCTTGTTGCAGCAGTCATGGCGCGTTCCGCACGGTTGACAATTATTTCTAAATCAGCTAACTCTTGACAAATGCGCTCTGTTAATACTTGATAAAATTTTGTCACAGCAATATGCCCTCTTGTTCTATAAAAGCCAACAATTTAGGCTTACAAGTTTCCACATCCACCAGGTTAACTTCAATAGTATCATCCAAATCCCTCACCGCCCCCATTGCCCGGAAGGTGTCCCGAGGAGAAATTCCCCAGGCCGCAATATCTACATCGGACCAGAGGGTAAAACAATCGGACCGTACCAGGGAACCAAATACTACTACTTTTGTCGCATTAAATTGCCCTTTCAACAAACTCCCAGGTACGCTTTCTTCTTTGGGCCCGTCCCGTTTTTCTTCAGTTTCTGCCCAACGCCGCTTCGCCGCATTTCGGTACGCCGCTATTGCTGATGATGTTAACTCTAAATTACATTTGTTCACAATTATCCTCCTCC
Organism: Hormoscilla sp. SP12CHS1; assembly: GCA_014324065.1. Classification (GTDB taxonomy): domain Bacteria; phylum Cyanobacteriota; class Cyanobacteriia; order Cyanobacteriales; family Desertifilaceae; genus Hormoscilla. The sequence continues at coordinate 667 of JACOMV010000190.1, forward strand.
CTATTTTACCCGCTCGTCCCAAAATGGCGTTCCTATTTTATCTATTATACCTCAGTCTTGGAAAAAAGTCAGCTATAATCAAAGAAGCTGTCAACGCGAGGTTTCGCTGTAGTCAACTAGGAGGACTTATGAACAAAACTGCTGTATACATGACCGGTGAAGTAAGAACCCGCATCTCAGAGATAGTAGAGAACTTGATTCAAAGCAAGAGTATATTCCAGAAATTAGACCCAGATGAAATGAGTAAAATGTTATCAGACGGAATGTTAGAGACTTGGTCACCGGAACAAGTGATGAAAATTCCCGATGATGAGCTAACGGACATCATGAAGGATATAATGGTATTTAAGGCGATGTCTGGGTTGTTAGCTGATTTGACTCCAGAAGAAATGTAAATTTTTGATGCCGCAGTCGCAGGGAGATAGAAAGAATTAATTGTACATGATTTGTCCCAAATGTTATTAGTCGGTTTTAACCGAATTTAACTATTAGCCGGGGGTTTTAAAGGCTGGATAGCAACGAAGTGAAAAAGTTTGAACTGCTTATGAACAAAACTGCTGTAGACATGACCGGTGAAGTAAGAACCCGCATTTCAGAGATAGTAGAGAACTTGATTCAAAACAAGAGTATATTCCAGAAATTAGACCCAGCGGAAATGAGTAAAATGTTATCAGACGGGATGTTGGAGACTTGGACCCCCGAACAAGTGATGGAAATTCCCGATGATGAGCTAACGGACATCATGAAGGATATAATAGCCTTCAAGGCAATTTCTGGTCTGTTAGCTGATTTGACTCCAGAAGAGATGGAAATTTTTGATGCTGCCGTCGCAGGAAGATAGCAAGAGTGACCGATCTGCCCATAGGAACAGAAAACTCAGGCGGAGAATTTCTTAGGAGTCAGTACACAGAGTGCAAAAGTACGCTATAATCAAAGAACCACTCGATGGGAGAGTCCGTTTCGCAATTGTCAACTAGGAGGAATTATGAACAAAACTGCTGTAGACATGACCGGTGAAGTAAGAACCCGCATCTCAGATATAGTCTCGAACTTGATTTAAAGCAAGAGCATATTTAAGGAATTCGACCCATTTTAAACAAGTCAAAGGTTATCAAACCGAATGTTAGAGAGTTGGTCGCCCGAACAAGTGATGGAAATTCCCGATGATGAGCTAACGGACATCATGAAGGATATAATGGTCTTCCAGGCGATGTCGGGTCTGTTAGCTGATTTAACTCCAGAAGAGATGGAAATTTTTGATGCCGCAGTCGCAGGGAGATAGAAAGGGTGACTTATCTGCTGGATACCAATATCGTTACGGCGATATTGAAAAATAACGAAATCATCAGTCAAAAACTAGAAGAGGTCCGTAGTCAGAGAGAAAAAATGTTTATGAGTTGCATCACCTACTATGAGATGAAAAGAGGGCTGCTAGCTGTCAATGCTACCAGGAAAATATCAGATTTTCTTGTTGTATGCCAAGAAGCTAAAGTTTTATTATTGGACGGTCTAGAAATTATCGAAAGAGCGTCCGAAATTTATGCCGACTTGAAACGAAAAGGACGACAGATCCAAGATGCAGATATCTTGATAGCAGCGACAGCAATCGCACAGGGCTTAATTCTGGTCTCCGATGATTCTGATATGTTGAGGGTTCAGGGACTGACTGTATAAAACTGGCTCAGAACAGAAAATTGAGGCGATAGATAAATCCTGGGTGCATCTCATATTTGCAAAAATATTAATGTCGTAGGTTGGGTTTCGTGCCTCAACCCAACCCGCGAGATGTTGTTAGCGTTGCGCTTGTTGGGTTTCAGTTAACCCAACCTACGAATGTCATGCATCTCAATGCACCCTAAATCCTTGAAACAAGGTGAGATGTAGCGATCGGATAATTGGGAGAGAAAGATGAGCAAAGAAGTAAAAACGATTACGATAGAAGTACCAGCAGAAGACTGGAAGTATCTGGAATGGGAAGCGGAAAAATTCAAGACGACCCCAGAAGCGATCGCAGCGAAAATGATTAACCTCTATCTGCGTCGTCCCGAGAAGCACATGACCCCGAAAGAGGCTCTAGAGTCCCTGCGTAAACTACGCAAAGACATGCCTGGCAAAGACCTGCCGAAGATCGATCGATGCGGTAAAATTAGTACGAGAGAGTCGGGAACAGTTAGAACAGCGGGGGATATTTTAGCCGAAAGACCTTGACAACAAGGTGCAATGTGGTTAGAATGATGAGAGGAGTATATTGAGGAAAGAAAAATGAGCAAAGAAGTAAAAAAGATTACCATAGAAATCCCAGCAGAAGACTGGAAGTATCTGGAATGGGAAGCGGAAAAATTTAAGACGACACCAGAAGGGATGGCAGCGAAAATGATTAACCTCTACCTGCCGCGTCCAGAAGAGAAGCCCGGGACTTTTAAGGAGGCTCTAGAGTCACTGCGTAAACTAACTGAAGACCTGCCTCCGGTAGATACGGTGAAATTAGTACGAGAGAGTCGGGAACAGTTAGAACAGCGGGGGATATTTTAGCCGATGGCAGTTGTAGTTGATTCAAATCTGATAGTGGTTTTAGTCAATAGAGCTCCTCGCCGTCCGATAGTTCAGAGGCAGTTGGACGAATGGGAAGAGCAAGGGATAGAGATTCATGCCCCGGTCTTAGCATATTATGAAATTGCTAATGCTCTAACACAGTTAATTGCTGCCGGAGTATTTTCACAGGAAAGATTGCCACAAGCATGGACTTCTATCAACAAGGTGCCCATCACTTATCATCTTTTCTCAGGAGGAACGAGAGTCGTGGAAATTGCCTTATCCTTGGGCCGCCGCAGTGCCTACGATGCTGCTTACTTGGCACTAGCAGAAACCTTGAACGCTGAACTCTGGACTCTCGATGGTCCCCTCTATCGTAATGCAGTGGGACGAGGATTTCCCGTGCGGCTTTTGGGCGCATCTGAGGCGTAACCGAAAGAATGGGCGATCGCGATTACGGGACAATGCGCAAGCGCTGAGTGATCGTAGTAACGCCACCCCCCCGTACAAACACAGCGGAAACCCAGCGATTATCTGACAAACCAGGTGCTACACCTTGCTTAAATATCCCACCCGCAGAAATTAACTCCAAATCCGCAGTTGCTGGCTTAAAATGATTGTCGGGCCTGATAGGTTCCTCGATCAGATATCCCATCAGCAAATCATCCCCCAGGGGTTCTCGGACAATCACATCCAGATTATACCGCTGATTGACTTTTACCTGCTCCGGTAATCTCATCTCCACAGTAGGAGGGTTAGTACCAGAAGTCAACTGAGTACGTTCGGCTAAAATATCCTGCTGCACTAGCTTCCCATCGGCAAAGCGCTGGCGCGATCGGATGGTAGAATTAAGATTCATCTGTCTGCCAGCCATTTCCCGAACGCCAGTGATTTGCGTCACAGTTTCCAGAATCAACTCTTCACCCTTCTCTTTCCAAGATAGAATTTCCGTGCTATATTCTAACGGCGGGCTACTCGACCACAATTGCTTTAACACCCGTTGCATTGAGGAGCGATTCAAACCATCAGAATTGGTAAAATTATTGTCATAGAACCGCATCAACTGCTTGAGTTTGCGATTAGAAGCCGCTGCATCAATTTCTGCCAGCAGCGTCCTCAACTCTGGTGGCGCGGTTTGGGCCCTGGCAATACTCCCCGGTAGCATCCTACACCAAACCGATAAACTCACTAACAGGGACGCGATCGCGCGTACTGTTCGCCTCGATCTGGCCTGACCAGAAGACTTCTTTGACAATAAACTCAAAATGTGCATAGTTAATGTTGACTCACAGCTGATTTCTGATTCTACTAACTTAACGTAAACCCTTAAGCCGAACCTATTTCCATGTCAAATATACTCATAGCCGCCAGTGGCACCGGCGGACATCTATTTCCAGCCCTAGCAGTAGCAGAGCAACTGCAGGACTATAAAATACAATGGCTAGGAGTCCCCAACCGCCTGGAAACCAAACTTGTCCCCCAAGAGTACCCCCTAAACACTATTGTCGGAGAAGGATTTCAACAGCGCTTTGGTCTGGGTGCTTTCAAAATCATGGGGCGTCTGGTTAGTTCCATTCGTACCTGTAGACAACTGCTTCAGGACCAGCAGATTAAAGGGGTGTTCGCCACTGGCGGTTACATTTCTGCCCCAGCGATTATAGCAGCTCGTTCTTTGGGGTTGCCAGTTATGCTCCACGAATCTAATGCCTTTCCCGGTAGGGTGACTCGCTTATTTGCTCCCTGGTGTCATACTGTTGCCTTGGGGTTTAAGCCAGCTGCTGCTTACTTGCGTCGCGCACCGTTCCGGAAAAATCGGACTGTTTATGTCGGTACTCCCGTGCGATCGCAATTTTACCACCCTCAACCCCTAGATCTGCCAGTTCCAGAAAACATGCCCCTAATTGTAGTCTTGGGTGGCTCTCAGGGAGCCGTTCCTGTTAACAAACTCGTGCGTGCCTGTGCCCCTGCTTGGTGGGATGCAGGTGTGGCGATCGCCCACTTAACTGGGGACAACGACCCCGATGCGGGCAGTTTGCAGCATTCCCAATATTTTCCGATGCCATTTTCTGACAACGTCGCCGCCTTACTGCAACGGGCCACCTTGGTCATCTCCCGCGCAGGTGCGGGCACCCTGACTGAATTGGCGATCGCCGGGATGCCAGCAATTTTAATCCCTTATCCCTACGCCGCCGACAACCATCAAGCCCACAATGCTGCCATCTTTGCCGCAGCGGGTGCGGCAAATGTTTTCTCCCAAGCAGAACTCACTCCCGAACTCCTCAAGGTGACAGTATTGAACTTACTGCGATCGCCCGATCGTCTGGCTCAAATGCAGGAAAATGCTTTAACCCTAGCAGTTCCCGACAGTGCCGCGCGTCTTGCCACCTTGGTCCGCCAGATGATCGAGTCAAAATAAGTATTGTTGATGGTATATTAGTCAACAGCCCATGACCGGGTTTCTGCGACAAAATCTGGCGCCAAAGCGAGATATAAATTAAGAAACCCGGTTTCTGACCCCTCGCGTGGGAGCCCCCCGAACTTTTCACCTACCAACTGGCGCAAGACTACACCCGACAATGCTGCAAACTTCTCTTTTTCCCACCTTGGCCAGTGCTAAACGCAGCCGCAAAGAACGAATGAGGGTACATGCTTGGCATCCCTATTATGCTGGCTATAGTGAAGCCTTTGTTTCCTCGGCGATCGCCTATCTAAATCTTAACTCTGCTTTGTCTCCTCTACTGCTGGATCCTTGGAATGGCAGCGGGACGACAGGACTGGTTGCTTCCCGGTGGGGGAATAGCAACCCTGGGATACGAAATCAATCCTGTAATGAATGTATTTTCCTATGCTAAGAGCGGTTATTTGCTCGGCCAAAAACATTTACTAGCAGAACTGTCCCAAAAGATTACCTGTAAAAGCCTTGATATTTCAATTCCCATCCCAGACCCTCTCGGGGATTTTATGTCTGTAAGCCTCTGCTGCGGTATTCGGAAGTTATATGCGATCGTTCATTCACAAGAGTATCCCGAACCCCACTTCGATCGAGCAATCTTAAAAATGATTGTCAAGGATCGAATTCAACTCAATCCTTTTCAGGCATTTTTCCAAGCAGCATTATTTATAACCGCCCGTAATTTGGCTGGATACAAAGGTGGTTCTAACCCAACTTGGGTGAAAACTCGATCGGAAAAACCCGAGGTAAGGGAAACAGATCTCATCTCGTAATTCAAGAGAGTTGTCGGTTCGATGATTCTGGATTTAGATTTATCTTCGATTACGATAACCGATCGCATCTTGCATTTACCACTTTTAGCAGACTCTCGCAATCTTTGCCTTCCCGATAATGCGATCGATGCAGTGATAACATCTCCTCCATATTTAACGCGCATTGATTACGCCATGTCAACGAGACCGGAACTTCTGATTATGTTCGACCCGAAAACTTTGAGAACAATCAGGGAAAACACTATTGGTGCTCCTGTAATCGTAGACAAATATATCAAAATTAATTCCACCTGGGGTAAAACTTGTTTACAGTTGCTAGAAAACGTACAGAAACATGGGAGTAAAGCCGCGACATCCTACTACCTACCTAATATGCTCCAGTATTTCCGGGATATTGAATTATCTCGAAGAGAAATTATCAGAGTATTGAAGCATAATGCTAGAGCAATTATAGTAGTTCAATCTTCCTATTTTAAGGAGCATGAAATCAAGCTCGGTGATATTTACGTAGAGATGGGGAATAATTTAGGAGTCAAGAGTGAAATTGTCAATCGAGAAATTCTTCGCGGTCACATGGCACATGTGAATACAAAATCTAACCAATACAAGAAAGGAAAGATTTACTTTGAAGATATGGTTTTATTAACAAAATGACTGTACTAGACAATCTCGACAAACTTATTGAAGACGCCGTAAAATATTTTTGGGATACGCGCAGAAACCAAGAGCAAAAGACAACCGGTAAGAGAGATGCGCAATCCCTTGGTCGAGCATCTGTCACTGGTGGTAAACAAATGGCTGGTTTTGAGGAAATTACGGTAAGAATTGCGCTAGAAAAGGGGATATCAGAAGACTGTATCTTTCATTCAAAAGCACTGGAATTACCTGGGTACTTTCGTCCTGAAAAAAAATGGGATATTCTCATAATAGATGAGCAAGTTCTGGTTGCAGCTATGGAATTTAAGTCTCAAGTAGGGTCATTTGGGAAAAATTTTAATAATCGAGCATAAGAAGCTATTGGCAGTGCTAATGACTTATGGATCGCTTACCGAGAGGGAGCTTTTAGCGATCGAATTAAACCTTGGTTAGGATACCTATTTTTATTGGAAGAACATCCCAAATCAACAAGTGCTATTAAACTGAAGGAACCTCATTTTGAAACATTTGCCGAATTTCACGATCGCACATACACGCCCAAAAACAAGATTGGAGTCTCCTACGCTAAACGTTACGAAATATTACTAACAAAACTAATCCGAGAAAGACATTATGATGCTGGTTGTTTGTTACTTTCAAAATTAGCAAACCCACCCTTTGTAACACAACCATGTAATATGCTTAGTGCCAAACGTTTCTTTATTCAACTGGCCGGTCATTTAGAAACTCATGTCAAATCAAAGTAGAAAAGTTGCACAGAGGATGATGCTAGGGAGCATGTCAGTTTTGTAGGTAAGAGTTCAATGGCTCTCCTGCATTTTTAGCGATCAATGTATTACCGAATACAAAATCAAGTCTCCAAAAAAGGCTGAAATGGCTGAAACCCTTGATTTGGCCTATATATAAGTAAAAGTTA
>JACOMV010000191.1:0-7990 GCA_014324065.1 Hormoscilla sp. SP12CHS1
AGTAGCCGGATGCGGTGAAAGTCGCAAGTCCGGTTCCGAATGGGAGGGTTGGGAAGTGATTCCCAGCTCGACCCCTAACTCTCAGGCAGCGCTGTGGGAATTAGTGAGTTCTCCCTCTCCCCCTCTCGCTAGAAACCCGGTTTCCCACGGCTCTGCCTGGGAACGGGTCCCCCTCTCCGCTGAAGAGACTGTCGTCCCCATTTCCGCAGTCGAGGCGGTCGTCCCCCGTTCCGCAGTCGAGGTAGTCATCTCCATTTTCTCTGAAATAACTCTGCTGCCCTTTCTAGTTGCTTTTCCGCTACAAACACGAAGGCCAGATTATTCAGGGCCTCGTAATCGTCTGGCTTCAAGCTGATCGCCTGTTTAAATTTTTCCTTTGCTGCCGCTATTTTCCCCTTTTCTCTCAGCACTTCTCCCAGACTATTGTACAATTCTGACTTTACGGTCCGCGGACAGCCCGTTCTTTTCTCCTGCCTTTCCAGGGCCAAAGCCAGGTTATTATAAGCGTCAATACGATCGGGCTTTACTGTGATCGCCTGTTTGTATGCAGCGATCGCCCGTTCTATTTTTCCCTGTTCCCGGAAGCTAGCCCCCAGATTATTATAAGCCTCAGGGTAATCTAGCTTTATGGATATCGCTTGTTGGTAATAGCTGCTCGCCCGATCGTATGCACCCGTCTGGCGAGCAATAATTCCCAGTATCTGCATAGCCTCCACCTGGTGAGGCTGCTGTTCTAGCATCGCCAAAGAAACAGCCCTCGCCTCATCCAGGCGTCCTGCTTGGTAGTGAGCAAACGCCTCTTTTAACCGCTCGTTATCTGCTTGCTGTACCATTTCACCTCATAACCATAACAGACAAACTGGCGCTCATCATAGCTTCAATTTCCAACTGTCGAGTTTCGGATTTCCGGGAGATTTTATTCTAACAGCTGCTGGAAAAATTAGGTATTCGAGGAAAAACAACTTCCTTTCGGAACTGATAGAAGCTGGCGATCGCTTTTTATATTGTAAGTATACATCAAAGCTGCACCACCACCACAGGCCCAAGGGCGTTCCCAGGCTCCCGCCTGGGAACGAGAGTGAGAAACTGCCAGTCCGATGGAGTTAACCCCTTTCCTCCCTAACAACCCTACCACGCTCGTGGTTTGTGATAGCACGAGGTAATCGTCCCTAGTCCGGGATAGAATACTACTTTAGCACTAAGCTGCAGGGTAAAGGTAGAAATTATCGATCCGATCGCCCTCTATGTCAGGGATATCCTTAAAAATGGCGATCGCGGCGCATCCTCTGCGCACTCGCGCAGAGGATAGCAGGTAAACCCCACCCAAAACAGGGTCAGGGCTCCACCGGTGGCACCACGATCATTGCATCTGACAGAGTCCAGCTAAAGTGCCAGAACAAACTTAAATTAACCACCAAACCCCGGACCGGATAGATGAGGGAGAGCGTTCCCAGGCAGCGCATCCTCTCCGAGGAGAGCAGCCAGGGAACGAGGGGAAACCGCTTCAGTCAGAGTCATTTTCAGGTAGTCGCTGGGTGCGATCGGTTCTATGTCAGTAAACAGGTGAGTCATTTCCTCAACGGTAAGATTGAAAGTTTCTCTCGCTTTGGAGATCGTCGTAAATGCACTGTATGCCATATTACCTTTGTCCGTTGCTAGTTGTCATTTGTAGGTGGGTTGAGGCATGAAACCCAACCAATATCTGTGTCCATCGGGTTGGGTTTCCTAACCTTGTCAGTTTTTAACTGCTCATTTTTAATAATTATACCCCACCAAAAGCAAATAATTTATCCGCAGATAGCTTCAAGTCTGGAAACAGCAAAGATTGGATGAAATTCCCACTACGCAACATCACCTTCTGATATTCGCCATCAACTAAATTACAAATCGTAATGGCAGGTTGCTTGGGACTGCCAATGTAGTATTTCCCGCCAAGACCTAAATAATCAACAATCCAGTATTCGGCAATCCCTAATGCTTCGTAATCTTCATATTTGCGAGCATAATCATTTTGCCAATTCGTGCTGACCACTTCCACCACAAGTTTCGCCGTAGCACCCCCCATTGTCACCACTGGTTCGCGATTCCAAAGAGGTTCGGAAACAAGTGCTTCCGAGTCCAATACAACGACATCTGGTCTGAAAGCGCTAGCGATTCCTAAAGGTCTAATCAAGCAGCGATACGGGATAAAATAAGGTAGGTCGCCTCGCTCGATCTCGACGTTGAGCTTGCGACCGATCAGCGCAGCTACCTGTTCGTGTGGACCGGTCGGTTCCATATCAATCAGTTCTCCATCAATGAGTTCGTAGCGTTCGTTATCTCCATACTCAGCAACGAACTCCTCCCAGCTTAGGCCCGTTGGGGCGATAGACTTAACCATTGCTTGCTCTTGCGATTAAAGCTATAGTCTCATTTTAACCTATTAAAACCTGCCTAGGACATCGAGTAGAAGCCAGAAATCGGGCTTCTACTTCAGATATTAACAAAAAATCAATAATTTGACAATATAAATACTGTTTATTGACGACTCTTTAGATGACTTATAAATTTTTTCTCGATCGTTCTTCATGAAACTTGCACTTACCTTAACTATTATATGCTAAACTAAAAGCGAGCGTCAAGCTATTGAAGCTCGGTCCCGTACTTGTTTATGCTCATGGTTAACAAAATATCGGCCTCAGTCATTCCCATCGATGAATTAGAAGCAAGATTTAACCTTGTGGAAGTTGAGGAGGAGCATTTTTTCCCCGAATGGCAAACCAACTTACCCGAAATCCCGGACAGGTCGAAGCAAATGTTAGACAAGGTGAAAGCGGGTTACTTTAACCTACTCAGACACCCTCCCTTGCTGGAACACCCCATCAGGATGGCAGTAATTGCTCCCTTGCTATTTTTCGCTGACTTTTTTCTCTCACCCTTTCCAATAAAGCATGAAACCCCGGTAACATTAGAAGGAGAGGATGACGGCAGGATTGTCGAGGGAAGATTGATGTCTTAGTCCTAAAGGAGCAGTTGTGGGTGACTGTGATTGAGTCAAAACGCGCATCTTACTCTTTGGGTGCAGGTATTGCACAAATCCTATCTTATATGCTAGCCAACCCTCAGCCAGAACAACCTAGCTTTGGCATGATTACCAATGGTGGAAGTTTCCTCTTCCTTAAATTAGTCCAAGGCAACCCTTCTCAGTATGCCACCTCCGATTTCTCGGACCGTCCGCGGGCCGATCCCTTTGACCTGCTGAAAAAACGGGAGAATGATTTGTATAACGTCCTGAAAATACTCAAACATCTCGGTCAGCTAACATAGATGGGACGATCTCAATGCTTAAATTAAGAAACTACGTTTCTGGGCTGCAGAAGTTAATTAGAAGTAGGGCATCGCCCTACTTCTAATTAACTTCTGCCATCGGTTGAATGAAAGCACGAACAGCATCCAGTAGATATTCTAATTCAGCTACCAATTCCGGCGCATCTTCCAGACCTTCTTCCATCCACAGATCAGAGGAAGCATCTTAAAATTCCTTAATTTCTGAATAAATTGTTGGATTCATGGTTTATTGTTCGTTGTCAATAGTTTATGGTACAATCAATCATAGGCAGGCGGTCAGCAGTCAGCAGTCAACCCACAACTAACAACTAACAACTAAAAAATGACTGTTTCTAGAACAATTTGCTCAGGTTTTATAGCTGCGCTCGCCTTTGGTACCGGTCTGTTAATGATGCCATTTGCCATTAATCCAGATGCGGCGATCGCAGGCCCCTTAGATTACCTGGTAAAAGCGCTATTTACCGCTACATCAGCTGTATGCGTCACCGGGTTATCTCTCGTAGATGTCAGCCAATATTACTCATTTTGGGGGCAACTGTTTATTTGCATTTTATTCCAATTTGGCGGGTTAGGGTAGATGACCGCGAACACATTTATCTTGCTACTGCTAGGGAAGAAATTAGGCTTGCGAGATAAGGTAGCCCTACAACAATACCTGGATGTAGAAGGAATAGCGGGAATCGGAAAGCTAGTCAAGTCAATTATAGCCGTCACCCTAATTTTTGAATTAACGGGAGTATTTGGGTTACTGCTAGTATTTGTGCCAGATTATGGATTTAAGCAGGGGCTGGGGTTCTCCATATTCCATAGTATCAGCGCCTTTAATAATGCGGGATTTAGTCTATTTAGCGATAGTCTGGTCGGGTATGTGAGGGCGCCAATACTGAACCTGGTAATAACTATGTTAATTATCTTTGGCGGTTTAGGATATCAAGTGATAATGGAACTATATAGATGGTGCCAAAACAGCCGTAGTAGCAGTGGTTTTTCCTTGCATTTCAAAATAGTCACCAGTACCACGATATTTCTATTGGTATTGGGGACGATCGCATTTTTCCAAACAGAATTTAACAATCCCGAAACCCTGGGCCAGCTAAACTTAGAAGAAAAACTCATGGCAGCGTGGTTTCAATCGGTCACCAGTCGCACGGCAGGGTTCAATACGATCGACATGGGCAGCATGACCATAACATCTCTGTTTATTACCATAGCCCTGATGACGATCGGGGCGAGTCCGGGCAGCACTGGTGGTGGGATAAAAACCACCACATCCAGAATATTGGTCAGTTGTACTAGAGCAGCACTCAAAGGCGAGGAAGAAGTGATATGCTATAAAAGGCAGATTCCCACGACATTAATTCTGAAAGCAGTTGGTGTAGTAGTAGGCTCCATGTTAGTGGTAATTTTGGCCACCACTTTATTTACCCTGACAGCGAGAGAGCAAGGGTTTAACTTTATAGATAGCTTTTTTGAAGTAGTGTCGGCCTTTGGGACTACGGGTCTATCTACAGGGATTACAGCGAGTGCGCCCCTGGGTGCTAAGCTAGTACTGATCGGGACAATGTATGTGGGGAGAGTAGGGGTGTTGCTGTTGATGGCAGCATTTCAGGGAAAAAGTAAACAGTGGCGGATAGTCCGCTACCCAGAGGAAAATTTATTGATCGGGTAAAAGTTCGTAGGACCGGCGTCTCGCCTGTCCGTATTAAAAAGAGGTGAGAAAGTGAATTTGTCATCTATGAGTTTCTTCCGCAGTCGGCGCAGAGAGAGTAAGCAGTTTGCAGTCATTGGATTAGGTCGGTTTGGTCGAGCAGTCTGTGCTACGCTGTATGGCATGGGATATGAGGTAATGGGGGTTGACAGATGTGAGAAGTGCGTGGATAAAGCAGCGAACGATGAGATAGCAACTCACGTACTAGAATTAGACTCAACCGACCCGTTGGCCCTGAAACAGGCGGGAATTTTTGAGTTTGATACGGTGATAGTAGCAATAGGGAACTATATTGAAGAAAGTGTAATCACAACTTTGAATTTGAAAGAAAAAGGGGTGGATTATGTAGTGGCCAAAGCTTCCTCAAAGATTCACGAAAAACTGCTTAAGAAAGTGGGAGCAGATTTAGTACTGTTTCCCGAAGATGAAATGGGTTGCGAATTGGCCAGATATCTCACCCAACCAAGCATTTTAGAACGGTTTGAACTAGATCCAGATTATAGCATAGTAGAAGTATTAGTGCCAAGAGAATTTGAGGGAAAAACTCTGGCAGAAATTCAACTGAGAAACAATTATGGACTAAACTTGATTGCCCTGAGTGAAAACGATAAATTGAAAATCAATACCACGGGTTTTCAAAGACTTCGTAAAGTAAAGGAGCAAAAATGGTGATAATAGGTGCAAATAAGGACATAAAAAGATTGCCAATTTATGGTTAAGGTAAAATATGCGAGTAATAGGTCTAATAAGTGGGACATCAGTGGATGGCATAGATGCCGCAATGGTAGATATTTCGGGGAATGAACAACATCTGGGTTTTGAGCTAATAGCGGCTCAAACCTATCCATATCCAGTAGATTTGCAAGCGGAAATTATGGCAGTGGCTGGCGGAGCAGCCATGACTATGCTAGAATTAGCTGAATTAGACGATCGGATCGCCGAAACCTTCGCGATCGCAGCCCTAACCCTAGAAGCCAGCGTTACCAGGCGGGAGCCAGGTAACGAGGGGAAAGCGGAATTGCTCGGTTCCCACGGTCAAACAATATATCATCTTCCTCCTAGAAAAACAGCTGCTAGCCAGCCCGGCACAAGCAGCCAATTGGGTTATAGTATCCAATTAGGGAGAGGAGAGGCGATCGCCCATCAGACAGGGATAACGACAGTGAGTAACTTCCGAAAGGCCGACCTGGCCGCAGGCGGACAGGGAGCCCCCCTAGTCCCACGAGTAGATGCCTATTTATTGGGAAATCCGACGGTTAGCCGCTGTATCCAAAATATAGGTGGCATAGGCAACCTCACCTATCTGCCAGCAGGGCCAGTCGGGCAGCTAGAAAAAGTTTGCGGGTGGGATACAGGTCCGGGTAATATGCTACTAGACCTAGCAGTGCAGCAGTTAACAGGTGGCGCTTTGACATACGATCGTGATGGTGCCTGGGCAGCACGGGGAACACCCTGTAGCGCCCTGGTAAACCAGTGGTTAAAATACAGCTTTTTTCAACAAGCACCCCCCAAATCAACGGGCAGGGAGGAGTTTGGCAGCGATTTCTTACAGAGATGTTTGACAGATGCCAAAGAACACGATCTAATTAAGGAAGAAGATCTACTAGCAACTCTGACAGAACTGACAGCAGCATCAATAGTCCAGAATTACCGGGAATATTTACCGCAAATGCCAGAGGAAGTGCTGTTGTGTGGAGGAGGTAGCCGCAATCTATACCTGCGACAGCGTTTGCAAAAGCAGTTAGGGACAATACCGGTGTTAACAACAGATGAAGTAGGTTTGAATGCCGAATATAAAGAAGCGATCGCCTTTGCAGTCTTGGCCTACTGGCGCTACCATGGTATAGCAGGTAACGTTCCTAGGGTGACAGGTGCGATGCGGGAGATGTTGTTAGGGGAAATCCATATAGGTGGATGCTGTGGAAGCAGATAATGATAGGATAGTATAGACGAACCAGTTGACTGGCAGATAGGCAGGCGATAAAGTAAAGGAATTGGCTGTGGCTCACACATTTTTAATCGAGGCGGGACGCTGGCAAAGAATTAACCAGCGCCACGGCCCGGACGGTCCGAAAAATCAGACCTGTATAGTCTGGGGGTGATGATGTTCCAAATGCTAACGGGAAAAATGCCCTTAATGGCAAAAACCCATACATTCGGCTCCTGGTATAAAGCTCATAAATCTCAAGCACCGCGCTCTTTTAAGTCCGTCGATACAAACTTAAATCTGCCCCCGGAAGTAGAAAAATTGGTGATGAAATGTCTGGCCAAAAACCCCAAGTCTCGTCCTCAAAGCGCCAGAGAAATTATCAATACTTTACAAGTCTTAGAAAAAGCCGATTTTTCGGGCCGTCCGCGGACCGTAAAAATCGGCCCAGTTAATCGTAGCTCAGCCGCAACGGGAGGATATACCTGGGGCAGTTCAAATCTGTCAGGCCCAGTCTTGGCCCAAGAATAAACCCATTGCTCAAATTGTTTTTCCCCACTCGATCGCGTAGCGTGCGCGCAGCGCATTCCAAGTGGGTTCTGGAGGGTGCCAGACCTTGGCGACCCTATGGGCGATGCTATCTGCACGGGAAATTGAGCAGCGTCAGGTGAACAAACTCTACAATAAGCTCTACAAAAACTTTCTCTGCATCCCATGGTGCTGTGGCTGACAGTCCTCTACAACCAGCGACAGGGTCCGAGATGGCTACCTTGCTATCTGGATTTAAAGACAGCTCAGGGACAGGAAATGGTCAGACAGCTAGGGAAAATAGGTCGCTACTGGCTGCTATTGTTTCCCACGGTCCGCGGACGGCCCGAAAAATTGGAGGGGCCCCATACCTGTGCTGAGGTGATGACGATAACCCTCAACCAGGGTCAGTGCAGCCAGTTGCTAGAGCGTCGGTCCAGTAGAGGGGGTTGACAAAAAATGAAACTGTGTATATGCCCGATCGCCAGTTCAGTAGAACA
>JACOMV010000191.1:8023-13094 GCA_014324065.1 Hormoscilla sp. SP12CHS1
TTACGATAATATACGTAGTTTTCGTGCATGCACAGTAGTTGAAATTTGTCAAGTATTATTAATGGACCGACGCTCTAGACTGGGCCAACAAGAGCAGGCTATTGCCAGAGAGCCAACCATGCTTGAGCAAAGCGCTCCTCAAGCATGAGCTTGACAAGCTGCAACCGCAGATTCTGCTCAAACTGGAATCGAGTGATTCGGGCTCTTTTTCCCTAGGTTCGGACCCCGGCAATTCCTAACCGCGATGACGGCCCTCGCGATTTTTCGCGCAGCGTGGGGGCGGGAAAAAGATGATCGGATGCCAACTGCTACGCAGCAGCTGGTTGCTAAAGCTGGGAACTGACCAGTCCAGTAACTTGTTGTGCCGTAAAGAAGAGATGGCGATCGCGGCGATATCATGTTCCAGAGCCGCATTAAAAATCTCCGGCAGGGGATCTCCTTGCCGCATCTCCACAATTACCTCCAAATCTAGTTGTGACAAATCTGCTTTAACTGATGCGAGGGTTTCCCGGGCAAGTTGTAATTCTTCATGCTTGCGCAGTTCCCTGATCCCCCCCTCCTCAACTACCCAGATAAGCAGACAATGGGAGAGTCCCGACGGGCGGTCTTGGGCGTATTGCTTAATCTGTTGGACCAAATAATCAGCTGAGTCGCTGCCATCGTAAGGAATCATCAAATAGCGGAACAGATGCTGACAGCGCAGGGAAAGCTCCTCGGTGGTGTAGATAGAGACCAGCCGGGGGCGCAGCACCATCAACGGCGTTTCCGTTTGCTGAGATACAGTCACGCTGGTAGAACCAAACAGCTTTTCGTTCAGCAGATTCTGGGTAGAAGCACCCAAGATAATAATATCTGACTGGTAGGTTTCGGCGGTCTGCAAAATCGCCTCATGAGGTTTATTGGAGGTGAAGACCTCAACTTTGACATCAACTCCGGAAGGAACTTGTGCCACTGACAGGCGCGATTTCGCACTCTGTAATTTTTCGGTGTCTTCCCTGGGGATTCTCCCCTCCTGCCACAGGAGCACAGTATGCAGGAAAACAATTTGCTGCAAACCACTGGCAGCCAGATCTGGCACAAAATCTACTAGCCGATGCAAACCGTCCGATAAATCCGTAGAGATTAAAGCACGCTTAAACATAGGAGCTACAATTTTAGGGTTTGGTAAATTTCGGACTCCCCTACATTATCACCCCAGCATTGCACGGGGGATACTCTTTTGGCACAGGCCACGTCTTTGTTAGTCTACGTTTCAAACTATTGCAACGGCAGCCTATCATCTCGTCAGGAGTGCAACGCCATCACCCCAATCTCTATCTCGGAGCAGGCGGTTCTAGTCCCCACTCGTACTTGAGAAACTGCTTGTACATATTTTCTCGAACGATCATTTGCCCGTAGAGCTTGACCAAGAATTCCTGAGCCTGCTCCCGACTCATTTTCTGCACTTGGCTCTGGAAAGAGCGAATGGAAATTGCTGTTCCAAAGACAGTTCTATAGGCTGATTCATGATTTTCTCCCATCAGATTTACATGCTTGGTAATGCACCGCTTGCTCTCCTAAATAGCCAAAGCCACTGGCGTTACTGATTTGCCGATACACCGGTAGCTTCCTAGAGAGTCGAGTATAAGAAATCTAGTTTGGAGTGCTCTGAAGAATGAAATGATGCTCAGCAATCCTATGGCCGCAGTCAACTCAGCTCTTCATATTACAAAATATAACAATTATTTGACATATTGACTATAGTTCGATACTAGCAACTAATTTAGTTTTAGCAAGTTGTTATGAGTAAAGATGCTCATAACGAACAAAATACCCCAGAAACAATCCGTTTCTGGGGTTAATTCCGTCTTTTCGGGATGATGGTTGCTAATTGCTAACAAGAAGTGCGCGTAGCGTTAGACTATCGTCTAGTCATATATAAATATTTATGACCATCAACTGATTGTCAACAACTTCTATCATCCCCTAATTGATAATAATTTTTAATTATCAATTTTCAATAAGAATTGTCGGAGATCGTCACAATTACTACAGTGATATTATCCCGTCCGCCCTTGTCTTTCGCGGTGTCAATCAGAGTTTGGGCAGCTTTTTCACTGGCGCGAATGGTTTTGAGTTTAGACTCAATCTGGTGGTCAGAGAGTTCTTCAGTCAATCCGTCACTGCAAATAAGTAGGCGATCGCCTACTTGCACGTCTAGGGATTGGACTTCGATTTCGCCCAAGTCATCGCGACCCAGACATTGAGACAATACGTGACGGTAAGGATGAGTCCGGGCCAGATCGGGACTGAGGGCGCCCGAACTCACAGCACAGGCCACCCAAGTATGATCTTCAGTAATTTGCTCTAGGCCATGTCCCCGCAACCGATAGAGGCGAGAATCTCCAATATGAGCACACCAGGGTCGGTGTTGATCTTCTCTAAACATCAGCACCACGATCGTTGTTCCCATATCCGATCGTTCTGGATGCTGCTGTTGATCGAGCAAGATTGCTCGATTTGCCTTTTTTAAAGCCTCCTCCAGCAGCTTTGGGGATGCATCGTCAGAAGACCACTTCTCCTGCAGATAGTTTTTAATAGTCTCAGTAGCGATATGACTTGCCTCTTGACCGCCCGTATGGCCTTTCATGCCATCTGCCACGATAAAAAATCGCCCTTCGGAATCGCAATAGTAATGATCTTGATTGACGGAACGGACAACTCCTGTATCAGTTAGACCTGTGAAGAAGCGTTTCATAAATAAGAGTTAGCAGCATTAAACAGCAATTTAACATGTTTATCAAGGCATACGATCCAGACGGCTGATGGAGCGGAGCAGGCGGAACAGAACGACTGCTAATATTGTCGCTCCAGCCACCACCACCACCGCTAACCCTGGATAACCGCTGACAAAGAGTATTGTAGCTGATAATGTCAAAGCAGCGATCGACAATACATAATTAGTTGCCATATTAACGCTACTGAGGCGTCTAATCAGCCTATCTGTTTCCGTAGAACGGACCCGCAGGCGGATATCTCCCTGTTCTAGCTTATCGAGGGTCATCTCCAGGCGTCGCGGCAGACTCAAGGCCGTATTACTCACCTCGGCAGCTTGACGGCCAAGTTCGCTAAACAGGTCATTTCCTGGCGTAGAGTTTCCATTGGTCATAATCTGCGTGGCAAACGGTATTGCTACCTCCATAAAGTTAAACTCCGGGTCTAGGCCCTTACCAACACCTTCTAGAGTAGAGAAGGCCCGCATCACGAAGGTAAAGGTGGCCGGAAAACGAAAAGGCTGGTCGTAGGCGATCTCATACAAGTCATCACTGATTTGATTGACTGACTGGTTTTCAAAGGGCCGATCCATAAAATTATCCAGCATATACTGGATCGAGCGCCGCACCGGTCCCATATCTTCGACCGGGGCTAAGGCACCTAACTCGATCAGGGAATTCATCACCCGGTTTCCATCTTTTTGGGCAATGCCAAAAAAGGTATCTAGGAGTTTCTCCCTCGCGATCGCCTGGATCTGCCCCATCATACCGAAATCATAGAATATCAGCGCCCCTTCTGGGCTAACTGCAACATTCCCCGGGTGGGGATCCGCGTGAAAAAAGCCATTATTGAGAATTTGCATCAGATAGGCCTTGGCACCCTGTTGGGCCAAAGTCTTGCGATCGAGACCCGCCGCTTCTAGTGCTTCGTAATGGCTAATCTTAATTCCCGGGATGTACTCCAAGGTGAGAACGCGGCCTGATGTATAGCGCCAGTGGACTCTGGGAACCTGCACCCAGTTTTCCTGGCGAAAATTGCGGCGAAAGGTATCGGCATTGCGACCTTCATTAAGATAATCTATCTCTTGCCAGAGGATCCGGCAGCATTCATCATAAATGCCGAGCCAGTCGCGACCCCTACCCCATCGAGGATGATTTTGAAAGTAGCGGGTAATGCCCTTGAGAATGCCCAAATCTATGGTAAATAGCTGCCGCAACCCCGGTCGTTGCACCTTTACTACTACCTCTTCGCCGGCGTGTAGCATAGCCCTATGGACTTGACCTAAGCTAGCTGCTGCCAGGGGTATGGGGTCAAAACTGCGGTATAGTTCGGTGATATTCTTACCTAAGTCTTGGCCGACGATCTCCTCCACCTGCTCGTAGCCAAAAGCTGGCACCTTATCTTGTAGTTTAGAAAGTTCTTCTACATATTCAGTGGGAAATAGATCGGCTCTAGTGGAGAATAACTGCCCTACCTTGATAAACGTAGGGCCCAAATCCAAAAGGCTCTCGCGGATCCAGACCGCTTGCTCGCGGCGTCTGACCTTTTTTTTCTCGGAAGTCATACCACCCCGGTAGCTCCAGGGTTTGCCGTTCAGCCAGAATCCGCCCAGTAACAGCCAGACAAAGGTCCAGATATCCAGGAATCGCCGGTGACGAGAATATTTGGGGCGATTCCACCGATAAGCCCTGCGCGCAGCGCAATCGTTATAGGCTTTTTCCATGGGTTCGGTCAGTTTCAAAATGCTTGGTCTGTGTCCAGAGAGAACGAGTTTATGCGCTAGCGCGAGCGATAGCGTTGCAACTCAGCTCGTAACTGAGCGGTTTCTGCCCGCAGTTTATCGATTATCTCTTGCAGGTCCGATGGCTGGGTACCATTGGGGGCAACAGCGGACCGTACCGTTGTTGCTGCTTGGGCCTGGTCGGCTCGCGCCATCACTTGCTCGGCAAAGTTGCGCCAGCGTTCCCGTTGCTCGGCATCGAACTTACCCAGGGCACTGGCGGCATCTGTCAGGGTATATTGTAGCTGCTCGCCGAGAGCTTCTGCTAGGGCCCTGCCAACTAAAAATGCGTAAACAACCGGATTATTCATCAACAGTGGTGTTTGGGGTATCTTAACAAAAGTTATTATAACTTGGTTATCTAATCGATTAGTCTCTGGGGAGAGGAAGACGGGATGAACAACTCTATAGTTACAGATTGTTCAGGAAACAAGTAGAACATTTTTGTGCTAAACTATAGCTATACTCAATGCAGACCAAATTCAGCTATGGGACGTTACTCTCTGGACCTTAGACAAAAAGTAGTCACTGCTTATC
>JACOMV010000192.1 GCA_014324065.1 Hormoscilla sp. SP12CHS1
TGAATTGGGTCTGCATTGAGTATAGCTCTAGTTTAGCACAAAAATGTTCTACTTGTTTCCTGAACAAGCTGTATCTCTTATAGCAACATCGACAAACCCCGCCTGTACGCAGCAATGGGCGTTCCCGAGTTGTGGCGTTATAATGGGGAAGTGTTGCGGATTTATCAATTGCAGGACGTCCGATATGTGGAAGTGGAAAATAGTCCGACTTTTCCCAACTGGGGTAAACGATCGGAGTCTTGAGTAATGTTACAGTCATATAACTCCCTTAAAACTCACCATCAATATCTTAGCAATATTCCGCACCATAGCTTGCGCCTGTGGGGAAGACGAGATGCACCTGTTGCGTCCGTTAGATAACAAACAACAATCCGACCACGGATATCGTGCATCTCAATACTCACCACACCCGATCTGACTCTTCTGAGTTTCCCTCCTCAACTGGTTGTGAGTTTCCCCGATCGACTGGCTGTGAGTTTCCCGCCTCAACTGGAAGCGCATTTATCAACTTTTCCACATCCGCGTATAGTTCGCCATTCTCCTCACGAGAGAAGACATCCTTTTCACTAAAGTAAACTGGTTGCCTCACACTGCGATCGCGAGTTTCCAGCAGCGATCGATCGCAAATAGAACTCCGCATCACTCCCATGATTAAGTGTAACTAGCACCTGCGTGCTCGGGCAAGCCCCCCCTTGACGATTGGCAACGCACAATACAGGATGGCGACTTACCGTGCCAGTTCTGATATATCCGAGCAGACCCCGATCGCCGTACTATTGAAACCTGTCAGAGACTGCCTGACAGCGGCGCTGAGGAGTCCATCCCAAAGCCTCGAAACCAAGGTCAACCCAGATAATGATGGGCACATTTCCCTTGCTTGTGCGCACCACTGTTGCCGGTTCCCCATCACTCCTACCGCAGAAAAACTTCTTGCTTTGGGCCGCACTGGGTTCTGTGGCGGCGGTCCCTATGGTTAAGGCGATCGCCAACCCAGTCAGCATTTTCGTGAATAACTGGTATTTCATATCCTCAATCCTTCACAGAATGAATCAAGACCCTAACTATGATATCTCTTGCTGTTTTGAACTAGGCATGCTTCCCATTCGGGCCATTTATGCCCCCAGGAGGCAGCCCATGTTCCACTATACTGCAACTTTTTTGATTTTGTCAAGAGCTATGTAAAGAATCATGTCGGAGTTAAGGCTGCGATTTCTTTTTCCTGTCAATTTCCTGAATTCGTTGACGGATCGCTTCTTCCATGATGCGGATATTTTCAGGAATCGGCACACCTTCTGGAGTACATGGTGCCGGATACCATGTTGCTTCCGAGTCCGGAGTCCGGCGACTAACCAAAGCATCTATTGCTTCCATATCCTCCCGATGTTCCAGCACATAAGCTATAGTTCTTTTTTGGACATTTATGCAAAGTTCTGTTTCATCCCATCTACCTCCAAAGTACCCTAGATCATAATTTTACGATCTTCTCCTGCCATTATAATACATACAATTTCGTCAGGTTTGGATATAGAACAACTGCCAGAAGAACGTTCCCAGATTCTACCTGGGAACGTTCTTCTGATGTTCCCGCCTCCTTGGAAAAAGTGCTACCCTGAAGTAGATCGTATAGTTCAAAAAATGGTGACATATCCTTTCTGATGATTAAAAGGGCAGATTTTGATGTCCCGATCGCCGTTTGACAGCATTCTCCAGACTCGCATTCTATCACGGTCATTTTCGTCATCATCATATCCGCTGGTCATGAGATGCACGGGTTGGGTTCGTGCCTCTACCCAACCTACGAATATACAAAAGAATCCTCGGGTATGCTTGACAGTTGTAGTGGGAACATGATAGAATAATAAATATCGGAAAATTAACCATTAGCTTCATAGTCAATGAAACCCAACCCCCGCCAAATAGCATTTCTCGCCCTCCGGGAAGTATATCGCCGATCGATGCAGATGTAGCCCTCGAGCGCTGGCTGCATAAAGCCAAACTGGCAGGGGAAGATCGCTCATTGGTAACGGAGTTAGTGTATGGGAAAATGCGGAGAAGGCGATCGCTGGACAAGATAATCGATCTGCTGGCAAAAAAGCCAGCCAGCAACAGATATCGCCGAGTTGATGGGCGATCGGGGAACGGTTTGGGCCTGCCATCGCAGCGCCTCCCGCCTGAAAAAACTGACCCAAAACTGCGATCGCTTGAACTTGCAGTCAATTAAAATCTGTGCGGAGGACATACGTAACCTAGAAAAGTTTACCAACATTGCCGATCGGGTATTGCTAGACGTTCTGGTTTAGGAACCTGACATCGCCATGCAGATGTTGGCGTCAAACCCCCGAGACAGTACAAGAACTATCAGCATTGCAGAGAGAACTGCTAGAACATACAGCTAAATGGGTAAAAGCAGGAGGCATACTGGTTTATGCCTCCTGTACCCAGCATCCCTTAGAGAACGAAAGAGTTATTGAGGCATTTCTAGAGAAGCATCCCCACTGGAAAATAGACCCACCCCCCCGCAGGGGGCGCAGCCATGGGATGGGTAAAAGTCTGGCCCTAAGCAACATAAAAGATGGATGGATTTTTCATGGTGCGGTTAAAGCAGCAGTCCCGATAGTTTATTCATCCTTGTCTTTTGGCTTAATTTCAGGTATAATGTCCGGACGCTTGGCATCTTCCCAACCAGCAGGACGCTTGGAATTATACCAGGCGATCGAGCCAATAGTGACAGCAGCAATAAAGCCTCCGACGTAGACCAGGGTAAAATAGAGCGGGAATGTACCGGCTTCCATTAAGATAGGCATCAGCAGTTAACCTCAAAAATTCAAGACACTATATCGAGAATATAAAAAATCTGTTAAATAATCTATAGGCCACGACCTTCTGCCGCACGACCAAGGGAAAAAACACCCCGTTCCTATAGTTTACAGGCGATCGCCTCTCGAAGATCGGGCCTGGCTGCCAAAAAAGTCCGCACCGCACCTGCGATCGAATGTTCTTGAACGATCGCCCCCGCTCAGGACATCAGCAAGTCTAGCACATCCTGACGGAACCGATAGTAATCTTTCTGCTGCAAAGAAGTAATCAGGTCGCTCATCGCTTCGGTATTCAGTAATCCAGCAATCTTACAGCCTGAAAGAAACGCTGGTATGTTCACCACACTCACGCCAATGCTAGTCGCAAGACGGCGAGCCTGATTATCATTTATCAATAGCACAGAACCCTGAATTTCTAAAGCTAGAGAGATCGCTTCTTGTTCCCCTGCCCCTAGACCTCTTAAGGCATCATCGTTCAACAGCAATTGTACCGCATTAGGGGAAGCTACCTGAATCCAAGGAACAGCTAGCTAGGATAACAGTATGGTTCACTTGGGCCATCTTCCTGCTGCTGTCAGAGTCTTATGAGCCATTGCCTCTATTTGGGCCCAAGTCTCGAACGCCTCGCGGACAACTCCCCACCGTTCAAGCGCTTGCTTCATCGCTTCAATATTCAGGCCACTCCATTCTGCCGCACGACCAAGAGAAAAAACACCCCGTTCGTATAGTTTACAGGCGCTCGCCTCTCGCAGATCTGGCCTGGCTGCCAAAAAAGTCCGCACCGCATCTGTAAGAAAAGCTTCTTGGCTATCATACAAACCCGTTTCAGTCAAGGCAGCTAACTCCTGGTTCAACCCGGTGGATAGAGATAATGTCGGAACTAAAAGTGTCATCTTTTTTTCCAGTTGAGTACAATCTTATGGTAACATATTGAATTTTGCGGGTAAAAGCCGTTGAGTTCAATTAATCATCATCGAAAGCCCACCAAGCGTTTTTCACCGCCTCATCCAGCCACCATTCCCAAAACTCCCGTCGTTTGCTAGCATCGTTACTGGGATCCCTCTGGGATCCCGAGTAGGCGATCGCCATCCTGCCTATTTTACGACACAAAACGTTTCTCCAACCAATTCGATAAATCTTCCAGACTGTGGAAGTCCAAAAAGTCTTCGCCTAAACTTTCCAAACCTTCAATAGTCAAATTTTCAATTTCGCTACTTATGGTCAGAGGCAGTTCTCCAAAACGTTTTTTAAGTAAACGAGTTATTAGAGAACGCGCTTCCTGCAAACGTCCTCGTTGTTCCCCTCGTTGTTCCCCTTCTTGTTCCTCACAACAGGCGCAAGACCACACCCATCTGGCATGGCTTTCATTAAAATCGCCCAGTTGCACAACTCTATGTAGGCTTGCTATATGACATATTTTTTTTGTCGCCATTGGTGGCCACTTCATTTGGCCGCACTGCCAAGAGAAAACACACCCCCTTCCTATAGTTTACAGGCGATCGCCGGAGAATGACGTTGGACAATTAGCAATTAGCCATAACTTTATGTTATCATAATAACCAGACGATCTCCCTTATCGTTCCTAGCTTATGACACCGACCCCGTGGCAACCAGCACCAGCAGATTTACAACCCTCGTCAGATGTAGTCCATGTCTGGCGGGCTAACCTCAACTTACCAGAACAGCAGATCCTGCAACTACTCCCCACTCTCTCGGAAGATGAACAGCAAAGGGCAGCGCGATTTTACTTCCAGCGCGATCGCCTGCATTTCATCGCCGCTCGCGGTATCCTCAGAAATATCCTGGGCAACTACCTAAGCATAGCAGCAAGTCAGGTAAAGTTCAGTTATAGTCCCAGTGGCAAACCCGCCCTCGATGAAGCTAACAGCGATACCTCGTTCCCACGGCTCTGCCTGGGAACGTGCAAACTAGAATTTAACCTTTCCCATTCCCACGGACTAGCCTTGTATGCGATCGCCCTAGACAGAGAAATCGGCATCGATCTAGAATACATTCGGGATCTAGAAGCAGAACAACTAGCCAAGCGCTTCTTTAGCCATCGGGAATATACCGCTATTAGTTCTGTAGCTCCCCAAGAACAGCCCCGAGTATTTTTTCATTACTGGACTTGTAAAGAAGCCTATCTGAAAGCCACCGGAGATGGGTTAGTAGGATTAGAAAACATCGACGTTTTCCTCACCACAAAAGAACCGCACCGCGTTCCCACGGCGCAGCCTGGGAACGCGAGAACAGACAAACAACAGCCAGACCCAGGATGGTCTCTCAAGCAAATCAATCCTGGGTCTGGCTATATCGCAGCTGTAGTAGTAGCAGGAGGAGGTTGGCATCTCCAAACTTGGGACTTTGCTCAAACACCTGCATGACCCAAGGCCAAACCTGTTATCAGCATTCCCAGTACCAAGAAAGGTTGAGCGCTAGCCTGATATTTAACATCATTTTCCAAAGGATTGCGCAGGAAATACATATCCTGAAAAGTGATTTGGGGAATAATCAGCAGTAGCACGATCGCGCCATACAAATTTTCGTGAATGCCGACCAGATAAGCACCGATACCCACTTGAAAAACATCAATCATGACCACCGATATCCAAGCTGCCGTCGTCACGCCAAACATAACTGGCAAAGAATTTAACCCTTGATCTTTATCTCCTTCCACACTTTTGAAATCATTCACAACTGCAATCCCCAACCCTGCCAAACTGTAGAATAGAGTCAGAATGATAATTGTCCAGTTCAGCTCGCCAAATAAACTATGACCCGCCCACCAAGGCAGAGAGATGTAACTAGCGCCGAGGGCGTAATTTCCCAACCAGCCATTTTTCTTCAGTTTCAAAGGAGGAGCCGAATAAATGTAAGACAAATAAGCCCCACCCACTGCGATCGCGCTAAGCACCTTCATATCGTGACCCGCCCAGACATCCAAAACATAGGCCACTGCCAACCCCGCCAATAGCAACACCCAAATCTGGATCTGCACCTGCTCCTTAGAAATCGCACCCGAAGGAATGGGACGATAAGGTTCATTAATCGCGTCTATTTCCGCATCATACAAATCATTCAAAGTTTGAGTATATCCGGTCATCAAAGGGCCAGACAGCAACATACAGGCAGCAGCGACCAAAACATTCTCTATTGTCCAGGTAAAATTTCCCGAAGACGCCGCCCCGCAGACCACACCCCAGATCAGGGGTATCCAGGTGATCGGCTTCATCAGTTGCAAGCGGATTTTCCAGATCGACTTTTCTGCCCTTTCCGTATCTGCATCCTTCATGCCCAGCATCTGCCTGCTTCTGGCTCTGCGGGAAGATCTTGTAGAATCCTTTGTAACTTCTTTGGAGTCCTTAGTTAAATCTCCCCCTTCGGCATCCCCCTCCTGGCTGGCCGACACCCGCCTTCTTCTCGATCTGCGGAAAGATTCTGTAGAATCCTTTGTAACTTCTCCGGAGTCCTTAGTTAAATCTCCTTGTTCGAGGGACTTTTCTGGTACTACCGTTCCGGAAAAATCGGCATCCCCCTCCTGGCTAGCCGACATCCGCCTTCTTCTCGATCTGCGGTTTTCCCCTGTAGAATCCTCTGTCATTTTTCCCTTTTCCCATATGCAAATATACTTTTTTTTGGTGCTAATGGCTACTTCCCACAGATTAGCCATCCCTGTCTCCTGGGTAGTGCTCTTATGATGTCAATAGGGTTTTCTAATAGCGTCCGGGGGAAATCAAGCTCCCACGAGACAGGGATTAGCGATCGCTAGAAGGAAATGATCAAATAATCATCCTGAAACTTAGCGCCCTTAACAGGTTTACCACTCAGTTGCTTTGGCAAAAGGATATTGCGCCGCTGGTCCCCCGCTTCGATCGTAATTTCCGGACCATATTGGGTCAGCTTCACCTGTTTTTTATCAAAACCGGGCAAAAATAGAGTCACCCTACCAACATTGACATTAATCGTCAGCGGTCTAGGAGCCTGTGTGGCTGACGAGAAATCTGGCAGGCTTGACATTATCGCCTCCCACTCCTGACTTGGGCTGAAGGGAACTACGCTCACAGGTAAAGGAGCGAACTGCTCCTTTACCTGTGAAGTGTTAGTCGCTTCATCATCAAAAGTTTCTAAGAGTGAGCTGAGACTTTCGGCAAACTTTGCTGCCTCCGTATCCGCCACTACCGACTTATTCAGAATCACGCCGCGAACGGTCAAACCTACTTGTTGAGCGCTACCCCAAAGGTAACGGGCAGTGGCGATCGCCCCTGGGTCATCAGTAGTCACCAGATAAGCTGCCACCTGCTGCGGGTCCGAGATCTTGGCCTTTCCTTCATCCAGGATCCGATCCACCTGCTGGGTTGGTTGAGCGAAGTTATCCGCAGACCAGTCCCCATTCAGCACCGCCGCACTAACCGGTCCCACAAAAGGCGATAGGGCCTGGCCCAGTTCAGAATCGACAAACACCTGACGGAAGCGGCGGATATACCAGCTGAAAATTTCTGGCGTACCCAGCATCCGCAGGGTGGACAGATCGCCATCCCCATCGTAGACGATCGCATCATAATTGCCGCTAGCGTCATACTTCCAGAGCGCATATAGTCTTATGGAACTGTCCATTCCCGGCAATACACCTAGTTCTTCACCGAATACCGCCTGAAAAAACGGTTTTTGGAGGTATTCAGCTTCCAGTTGTTTCACCTCTTGCCAACCCTTAGCTAGCAGTGGTGTACTCAACAGCTGCACGCCCTGCAAATTCTCTTTGATCTCCTGCGGTTCCGCATCAAGGGACTGGCCCAGCAGCAAGGCCGATGCCGGGGAAGTGAGTGCTAGCAGCACCCGCTTACCTTGACTTGCAAACCGCTTTGCCGCCCCGATCGCCAGGGTAGTTTTACCCGTGCCGCCCTTGCCCAAAAATGTCAAAATCACAGCCATCTCTGTTTTTCTACAGCAACTCTCATTTTAGTGCGGCGTTTAACCCTCACAAATCTAACAACTAGATAGGTGCAAGTATAACATCCGCATCTTTCGACAGGGAAGGCCGCAGCCAGCGCCGTCTCGTAGTGGAGGGGGCCCGGAGCGTGTAATGCTGGCGATCGCGCAGCGTGGCGCCAGCCATGCGCTTATAGTTAGCAGCCAGGCGGTTCTGCTTCGCTCACCGACCGCCATCCACTGGACTTGCATCACTTGAAGCAAGTGGACTTCGCCTGCTAGACTTAATCATCCGTAATTATCAAAAAATTTTATACCTATAATTCCCTATCGTACTGATAATTTGACCAAATATGAGAGATGTGTAAGTTTTTGGGCAACAAGAGCGCAACTCTAGCGCAGCGCCTCTGCGTCGCTCCGCTGCGCGATTGCGCGCAGCGAACGGAGCCCAACAGGACGGAGGCTAGTTAACCTGTTCGAGTTCCTCTTCAAAGAACCAGGTGGACAACTCCTCGTCAAACTTGACCACAAAACCCACTTCCGAGCGATCGACCATTTTGTACCCCACAATGGTTCCCACTGGATTTTGCTGGAGCTGCTTGACCATCTTGCCGGGCATGCTGCGGTCTATCACGCCCTGCACTTTTACCTTCTGACCGATTTCCATTGCACTTTCTGTTAGTTCTCCAACTCCACAGTTTATAGCAACAGGGATACACATCAAGAGTTTTGCCTCCCGAACCCGTACAATATCCCTGTTTACTGAGGGAGGAAATACTCATGTTAGCCAGGCGAATTTTGCCTTGTCTGGATGTAAAAGCTGGTCGGGTAGTCAAAGGCGTCAATTTTGTCAACCTCATTGATGCTGGCGATCCTGTAGAATTAGCACAGGTCTACAATGACGCTGGTGCTGACGAGCTCGTGTTTTTGGATATCACCGCTACCCACGAAGATCGGGATATCATTATCGATGTCGTCTACCGCACCGCCGAACAGGTATTTATTCCCTTGACTGTCGGTGGCGGCATCGGCTCGGAGCAAATGATTAAAGATTTGTTAAGAGCTGGGGCCGATAAAGTGAGTATCAACTCAGCAGCGGTGCGCGACCCCGACTTTATTAATCGAGCCAGTTCCCGCTTCGGGAATCAATGTATTGTCGTGGCCATTGACGCTAGACGACGAACCGTTCCGGAAAAATCGGATCGAGCTAACCCCGGTTGGGATGTCTACGTGCGCGGCGGCAGGGAAAACACTGGTCTTGACGCCATCAGCTGGGCCCAAGAAGTAGAGCAACGCGGTGCCGGTGAATTGCTAGTCACCAGCATGGACGCCGATGGCACCCAGGCGGGATATGACTTGTCCCTTACCCGCACCATTGCCGAAGCAGTGGAAATTCCCGTGATTGCCTCTGGTGGTGCTGGCAACTGCGACCACATCTATCAAGCCCTCACCACGGGCCAAGCCGAAGCCGCTCTGTTAGCTTCCCTACTGCATTGCGGACAATTAACAGTAAATCAAATCAAACAGCATCTAGCAGGCCGCCAAGTCCCCGTCCGCTTTGAGTGATTGGGTTGCCTAGCGGGACTTAGACAAAATCTAAGCTCAGCACGCCCCACCCCACATACTCACATATGTCACCTGTACGAAATCATAAGGGTTTGAGGGATTTCCTGTCAAAAAA
This sequence comes from Hormoscilla sp. SP12CHS1, assembly GCA_014324065.1. Lineage (GTDB taxonomy): Bacteria > Cyanobacteriota > Cyanobacteriia > Cyanobacteriales > Desertifilaceae > Hormoscilla. The sequence goes on from JACOMV010000192.1 coordinate 9,424, forward strand.
GCGCCTCAAAGTAGAATTAATTAAGCTCAATTTTTTTCAGAGCAATACCCAGATTATAATATGCCGTGCGATTCCTTGAGGTATAAAATGACACCAGTGAAAGCCTAGTTGGTTTCATTAGCCAATAAACTCGGTAATCATGGGGGTTCAAATCCCCCCCTCCAGGTACGGGA
>JACOMV010000193.1 GCA_014324065.1 Hormoscilla sp. SP12CHS1
ATAGCTGAATTTGGTCTGCATTGAGTATAGCTCTAGTTTAGCACAAAAATGTTCTACTTGTTTCCTGAACAAGCTGTAATGCACCGGAATGCTCTGTTGGTCAGGCAGCGGCGAGATCATAAGCAGAGCTTATAGAAAGTATAACTACAAAAAACTTAACAGGGGTTAGAAAACTTAATAAAGTTAGCTATGCTGTATTCAGGTAGGGAAAACAACCTTGACCTACGTACCTCGTACCAGATGGTGCATCTAAACTACGAGATTCTAAAGGAGGATTATTTACTTGGAGTTCCCCAGCCATAATTATTCTCCGCCTTGGGATGAGGATAAGGGGACAATGGTTTCGGAGGATGTTAGAGAAATTCCCCTTGACCAGATTAAACTGCCCTTATTTCAACCCCGCCAGTATTTTGATGAGGCGGCTATGCAGCAGCTGACTGCCAACATTAAGCAACATGGTATTCTGCAACCAGTTCTGCTACGACCCTTGGGGGAAAATCTGTATGAACTGGTAACTGGAGAGCGCCGGTATCGTGCAGCGAAATCGGCTTTGCTCAAATATATACCGGCGGTCATTAAGGAACGGAATCAAAAGGAGGCCCTAGAAATCGCACTTTTGGAAAATATCCAAAGAGAAGACCTTAATGCTATTGAGGAGACAGAAGCGATTTTGCAACTACTGGCTATTCATCTAGAGCTTGAGGTGGCCCATGTTCCTCAGTTTCTTTACAAGCTGAAACGCCTAGCAGATAAGTCTTATCTCTCTAATGCGGACTCTGGGCAAAATGTTTTGCCCGAGCGGGAAAAGGGCAAGGGCGGGCAAAATATTTTGCCTGAGCATAAATCGCCGGATGGAGCAGAGGATCGCATCTGCGCTCATCTAGAACGAGGGTTGGCAAAGGTTAAGTCGGTGTTTGACGGTCTGAACCGGATGAGTTGGGAATCATTTGTGAAAAGCCGACTGTCTCTGTTGAATTTGCCAAGTGACCTTCTTGATGCGGTCCGGACAACTCGGATTAAATATACTAAAGCTCAAGCGATTGCAAAGATTAAGGATGATGAACAACGTCGGGGCGTACTGGAACAAGCGCTCGCTGAGGGATGGTCCCTCAGCAAAATTAAGGAACATGTTAAATCGCTGATGGTAGAAAAAGCTGCCCCAGATCCAGATAGAATTTCTCTATTGACTCGTCTGGATGCTACTTACGAACAAATAAAAAAGAGTCATAAAAAAAACAGCAAAATTTGGCAAAACCCTCAAACCCAAAAGCGATTGGAGGCCCTATTGACCGAACTAGGAACGATTTTTTTTACTGAAGAAGAATAACCATGTTATAGCGTTTCTAAAATTGATGTGGTATACTTTTGATCGCCTATTTGTCATTGCGAGGGGGGATAACCGCGATAAACTTATGCTTTATGCGTTATTAGGAGTAGAAAATAATGAATACATGTAGAGAAGCTCTGAAAATTCTAGAAGAAACAAGTCGTACATTTTACATTCCCATTAGCGGTTTGCCTGACGAGCTCCAAAAAGCAGTTGCTTCTGCATACTTGTGTATGCGTGCTATTGATGAAATAGAAGACCATCCCAGTATGGATAATTTATCCAAGTCTCAGCTATTAAAAGAAATAAGTTTAACATTGCAATCAATTGCTTCTAGGGAAACGGCTATTGAGCAGTTTTCCAGGCTATTTAAAACTCATGTTCAACTGTTACCAGAAGTGACAATTCGGATTGATGAATGGGCTTTATTAGCACCAGAAACTGTGGCTCCACGGATATGGGATGCCACCGCAGCGATGGCGGATCGGATGGCTCACTGGGCAATTACGGGTTGGAAAATTGATACCCAGACAGATTTAGATTGCTATACATTCAGCGTAGCGGGTGCTGTAGGATTGCTGTTATCAGACTTATGGGCCTGGTACGAAGGTACGGCAACTAATCGTTCCCAAGCAATTGGATTTGGTCGGGGTCTGCAAGCTGTGAATATTCTCCGCAATAACAGCGAAGACTTAGAACGGGGAGTCGATTTATTTCCTAATGGCTGGACGAAAGAGAATATGCAAATGTATGCACGTCGGAATCTTTCTCTAGCCGACGCTTATACTAAATCTCTGCCTAAAGGTCCCGCGTTAAAATTTTGTATCATTCCCTTGAGATTGGCCTATGCCACATTAGATGTTTTAAGCCTTGGAAAACCTAAACTGAGCCGGTGTGAAGTGATGAACCTAATTGAACAGGTAATGAGTAGAAAGTGCGATTCGTTCAGGGAATAGCTTAGAACCAGAGCCCAAGGAGAAATCCGAAGGGTAATTATGATGGACTAAAGACCTGACCAGGTAAAAACTAGCGCATCCCCACTCGACCACCAAAAAAGGGGATAAATTTCATGAGATAAGACCAGAAAGGAGTAATCCAATCAACGGTTGCCGATGACAACGGCTTACCAACCAGTAGCCGGATGCGGTGAAAGTCGCAAGTCCGGTTCCGAAAGGGAGGGTTGAGAGGCGACTCTCAGCTCGACATCTATGAATCACTTGATAAATTTAATTCCTCCAGTTGGATTGAGTTATGCCTCACTAATGTTTGTAGGCTTCGTAACTGTGATGTTTATTGGTACAATCTTCTTGCCAGGGAAACAATACACAGGCTGTTTGCAACCAGACGGGACAGGGAAATCATACAAGCTCAACGGTTTGCTGCTATTTATGGCAACGACTTTGGTTGTAGTGATATCTACCTTGGTATTCCATCTGACACTTGCACCCATAATTACCGATTTTTGGTATTTGTTCATCGTCGCTAACCTATTTGCTTTCACGTGGACTGGCATTTTGTATGTAAAGGGACAAAGAACACAGGGGGTCAATCATCAACCGCAAACCTTGGGTAAAATATTCAGTGATTTATGGTTGGGCATGGAACTAAACCCAACTTGGCTGGGAGTTGATTTAAAAATGTTCGCATACCAACCTTCATTAATTGGTTTGGGGCTGATCAATGCAGCATTTGCTTATTTCCAATATCAGAAGTACGGGGAAATTACCATACAAATGTGGATGTTCCAGGTGTTTTGGTGGTTGTACCTTGCGACTCATTATTACTATGAAGAGTTCATGCTTTCTACCTGGGATATTATTGCGGAGAAGTTAGGGTTTATGTTAATATGGGGTGACATAGTTTTGGTTCCTTTCTTTTACAGTATTATCGGCTGGCATTTGGTGGATGCGATAGAACCCATACCAGTAACCGGTGCAATAGCGATCGCTTTGCTGTACCTCGTGGGTTTGACAATATTTCGTGGATCCAATGCCCAGAAGCACCGCTTTAAGAAAAACCCCCAGGCAAACATTTGGGGCCAACCAGCGCAAACTTTAGCCGGAAAACTTTTAGTATCGGGTTGGTGGGGAATTGGTCGTAAGCTAAATTATACAGGTGAAATATTAGTTTATTTTTCGATCGCATTAACTTCTGGGTTTCACTCAATGATTCCCTATTTACTCCCTCTCTGGTTATTGGGACTTTTATGTCACAGAGCATGGCGTGACGAACAGCGTTGCCAAGCAAAATATGGTGAGTTGTGGCAAGATTACTGCACAAAAGTAAAATTTCGCATGATACCGTTTGTATATTAAATGTATATTAAAGATGAAAATTGTCTCCCCTGATGTTGCGGTAATTGGTGCTGGTCCAGTCGGTTGCGTGACTGCCCTCGCGTTTGCGCGTCGTGGTGCAAAAGTCACGTTGTTGGAGGCACAACCTAACAATAAAAAACGACTAGCCGGAGAATGGTTGCATCCCTCAGCCTTAGAAGTTTTAGAACGTCTAGGTGTGAGTCTTTCTCCCGATACAGTGAATTATGATACGGGTCTTGGCTTTGTTGTTTTTCCAGATGATGGGAGTAAACCCATTCGACTTGAATATCCTAGTGGTGCGAAAGGATTAAGTTGCGAACACAATTCTATTGTATCTACGCTGCGAGAAGCCGCGAGCGATCGTAAAGAAATAGATTTTATCTCTCACGCTCGTGTCACTCGAATTCAAGGGCAGCAATTAAGCGTTGAATCTTTTCAACAAGGCGATCCTTTCACGGTTGTGGCCGATCGCATTGTCGGGGCAGATGGTCGCGCTTCCATCGCTCGCAAAGCAATGGGAATTTCTCATAACCCTCAACCCATTTCTTATATGGCAGGAGTGTTATTAGAAAATGTTAAGTTACCTTTTGAAGGCTTTGGTCATGTATTGCTCGGAGGAGTTGGACCTGCATTGATCTATCGCATTGGGGAAAATCAAGTTCGTATGTGCCTTGATGTGCCACTGAATGTCCCCAAAAAACTTGCTAATTTATGGGATGCCTATCGTTCCATCATCCCTTCGGAATTACTAGAAGCATTTCGTCAGGCTTTGGCAGAAAATCGAGTGGTCTGGGTGGCAAACCAGCATAGCTCTCGCACTTATTACGGTCGTCCGGGTTTATCTCTGGTTGGGGATGCAACTGGATATTTTCATCCCATGACCGCAACAGGAATGACCGTTGGTTTTATGGATGCAGAACGGCTTGTGGAAAGTCACAGCTTTAAAGACTACCAAAATCAGCGCAATTTCGGAACTTATGTGCCGGAAATGCTGGCAACTACACTTTATCAAGTATTTTGCCGCGATGATGAAAGTGCTGTCGCTATCCGTAGAGCTATCTATCAAATGTGGCGAGAAGATCCAACGGAATGCTTTCGCACAATGCACTTATTATCGGGAGCGCAAACCAATATTTTCCATTTTACTGGTTCATTTATCAAAGGATTAGCGATCGCGGTAAAATCTGTATTCGAGAACAATATAGCAACGGGACAGTGGCGCAATTTGCTTCGGGTTTCGCTCGCTTTTGCTCAATGGCTGAGATTACCCATGACAATTGCTGTTTCGCGTTTTTGGAAGAATCCCAGAGGCAACATGAGTCTCAAGGAGGGAGTATGACAAAAATTCACAAAATTCACGATCGATTATCGTTGAACCAGAAACCAACATCTAGTTTAAGAGAACAAGCGATCGATGTTACTCCTGCCTTAGAACGCTCTGTGAGGTATTTGGTTTCCCTACAACAAGCTGATGGTTCGTGGGAAGGAGAGGTTGTGTGGTGTCCCATGTTGCCAGCGCAGTATGTGCTAATGTGTCACATTACTCAAACACCCATTTCCCCAGAACGTCGGCAGGCTATTTTACAGCAATTCAATACCACTCGCCTTTCCTGTGATTTATGGGGATTGCATGACAAATCCCAGCCTTACTTATTTGTCACAACCCTTGTATATGTTGCTGCGCGTCTATTAGGCGTGCAAAAAGAAGACCCACTTTTATCACCTGCACTCCAATTTATCCGGGACCAAGGAGGCGTGCTGGCTATTCCAACCTGGGGGAAATTCTGGTTAGCGATGCTGAATCTGTATGATTGGTGTGGGGTGAATCCAGTTTTGCCGGAAGCGTGGTTGCTGCCTCAATGGATACCTGCTCATCCAGGGAATTTTTACTGCCACACGCGACTCATTTATATGCCCATGGGCTTGATTTATGGGCGAAAGTTTCAGGTTTCAGTCACGCCATTGATTGAAACATTGCGATCGGAGTTGTATATAGAGGATTACCAGGAGGTAAATTTTAATGCAGCTCGATCGATGTTGAGGCCAGAGGAAGTTTATCATCCTTCCACGCCTGTGCTGCAAGCGATCTACAAACTCAGTAACCTTTACGAACGGTGGCATAATAAAGATTGGCGACAAGAAGCGATCGCGCAAATGATAGACTGCATTCGCTTTGAGTTGCAGACCACTGACTATACCAGTCTGTCTCCAGTGAGTGGTTTGCTGAATATCATTGCCCTCTGGTTACATGACCCCAATGATGCCGACCTACACAAAGCATTAGAACGCTTTGAAGGCTGGATCTGGCAAGATGAAAAATCTGGACTGAGAATTACAGGGGCTCGCAGTAGCACTTGGGATACGGGTTTTGCCATTCAAGCTTTGCAAGCAACCAGTCCTCATGTAGATGTCTCAGATAGTTTGCTCCAAGCACAGCAATTTCTTGCCACTCAGCAAATTCGCACGACTTTTCCCAATATTGAGGATTTTCATCGCATCGACCCTAAAGGGGGATTTTGCTTTGCTGGCGTTTGGCATGGGTGGCCTGTAAGTGATTGTACCGCAGAAGCACTCCTTGCCTTATTAGATGCCCCCCCTGAAGTCACTGCCAATTGTAGCTTGCTCGATTCTGTGAAATTTATCCTTCGCTGTCAAAACGCCGATGGTGGTTTTGGGAGTTACGAAAGTCGTAAGATTCGCTCAACCTTAGAGTGGATGAACCCAGCCGAAATGTTTGCTAACTCAATGACGGAGCATTCCTATATTGAATGTACGGCATCCTGTATAATGGCACTCAGGGAATTTCAGATTCGTTACCCGGAAATGATGGGGGATGAAATTGACAGGGCCATGCAACGGGGTGGCTTATGGTTACGAAAACAGCAAAAGCTAGATGATTCGTGGTTGGGTTTTTGGGGAGTGAATTTTATATATGGTACGATGTTTGCAGTTCAAGGCTTAGTCGCAGCAACAAATACTGCTAATGACCCAGCTATTCGCAAAGCTTGTCATTGGTTGGTTAGTAAGCAAAGGCCCGATGGCGGTTGGGGAGAGCATTTTCAAGGCTGTTTGTCAGGTGAATATGTCGAACATACTGAAAGTCAAGTGACTCAAACCGCTTGGGCCATGATGGCTTTATTAAAAGCAGAAGCAAATCATTGGCCAGAAATTACCAGAGGTGCAAATTTTCTCATTGATATGCAGTTAGAAAATGGTGGTTGGGCAAAACAGGATTGGAGTGGGGTCTTTTTCCATACTGCGTTATTGGATTATACTCTCTATCGCGCTTACTTCCCCGTGTGGGCATTGGCTTTATATGAGTCACAACGACAGAAAAAACTTAATATTTAAGATTTGCTCAATCTCTTAGATGTTATATAAAAATTAAATTTTGCTAGTCAACAACCAAATCAAAGTAGTAATGAAGTACGTTTTTGATCCCGATAAGTTACACGAAATTGTTAACTCATGTCGTGGCTTGCCTTATGAACAAATGTTTGAAACCTTGAGAGTAAGGTTACAACAAGAGTATCCTGGAAAAATTAACGAAAAAATCCAATGGATGTTTAATAATGCTGGAGGCGCTATGTATGGTATAGCTGTTCTCCATGCGTCTTTGACAGAATATGTTTTGATTTGTGGCTCTTCCATTGGCACTAAAGGACATTCAGGCAGATATTTGACAGAAATATACGAAGCTGTTATAGATGGAGAAATCTGGGTTTTCAAAGAAGAACGTCCTTTTGAACGCATTGTACATAAAGCTGGAGACAAATATTCTCTTGGCAAGTTTCAAAGTGAAGCGGTATGTATTCCAGAAAAAGCTTGGTTACTAGAATACGCTAGAGGTTTTATTCCTTCTATGCTTCCTTTTGGTCTAGCTGACTCATTTATGAGTACCTTAGACTGGAAAACCATTGCTTGCACCTTCGGAGTTTACGGAAAATTGTTACTGAAAAATCTTTGGGAATCAACTTCTAAAAAATCTCGATTTTCTGATTCAAAGGAGATGTCATGACTACACGCTTTCCCTTTTCAGCTTTTCCGAGTGGGTGGTTTCGAGTGGGTTACAGCGGTGAACTCCCTCCGGGTAAAGTAAAGCCCCTACATTACTTGGGTCAAGATTTAGTTCTGTTTCGGACAGCCAATGAAAATCTCTCACCCTATACGAAATTAATTCAGCAAAAAATTGGTTCCCGTCTAATGGCCGGTAATATGTTTCTACAAGTAGCGAAAACGCCTATTTGGGATTTGGCTTGGCTCTTCGTTTTGGGTCTTTCAAACTTGTAAAAGATGTCCTCAATTGGGCGATCACCGGGGCTTAAAATTTACATCTGTTAATTTTAGACAAAACTTAACAAATAATGAAAATTCTAGTTACAGGTGCTTCCGGTCACTTAGGTGCCAATCTGGTGCGACGTCTGCTAGACGACGGACAAAGCGTTCGCGTGCTTCTGCGGGAGGGTAGCAATAACACTGCTGTGGAGGGTTTGGATGTCGAAAGGGTTTACGGCGACCTGCGCGACTTTACTGGCATGAAAGCAGCAGTCAGAGGATGCGATCGCATTTACCACTGTGCCGCCAAGGTCTCCACCCTAGATGGGGATCCCTTGCTGAAGCGAGAGATTTACGACTGTAATGTCTTAGGAACCCTCCATATTCTCCAAGCTGCCCTAGAAGCAGGAGTTTCTAAAAAAGTTGTGGTTTCTGGCTCTTTCAGTGCAGTGGGTCATAACCCAGAAAAACCCAGTGATGAAACAGTCCCTTTTTATCCCTTCTCACCCCACCTACCTTACGGCTTTACCAAAAGCTTTGTCGAGCATGAGTGCCTCAAAGCTGTTGCCAATGGTCTGAATGTGGTTGTGGCAGTCTCCTGTGCTATTATAGGTCCCCATGATTACAAACCTTCCCGCATGGGGCGAACACTGCTGGATTTTGCTAACGGCAAGCTTCCGGCTTACGTGCCTGGGGGGTTTGAGTTTGTTGCAGCTAGGGATATTGTCGAAGGTCATATTCTGGCAATGTCCAAGGGACGATCGGGACAAAAATATATCTTTAGTAGCCAGTTTCTGACAGTTGATGAATTGATGGATATATTTGAGGAAGTGACAGGACGCGATCGGCCAAATCTAAGAATTCCCGGTGCAATGATGACAGGGATTGCTGGAGTGGCAGACTTTGTCTTGCCGCGATTTTTCCCCAACGTGCCAAGGCGCTTTACTTCTGGTGCCGTTCGCATCCTGCGAATGCATCGCCGTGCAGACATCAGCAAAGCCAAAAACGAACTAGGCTATCAACCAACCAGCATTAAAGCCAGCATTCAATCAGCCTATGATGACTTTATCGGCAGGGGTTTAATTGCGTCTGTAGGAAAATAACTACCTTGATTCACCCCGAAGAAAACTTGAGTTAAATACAATGACGACCAATGCAATTAATGTTAAAAAAACACCTCCCGTGCTAAGTGGAGGGTTGCCCTATCTGGGATATGCTTTAGAGTTGCAGCGCAACCCAATTGCTTTACTGCAAAGAGGACAGGAGCAATTTGGGGAAATTTTCTCGTTTTTATTGGCAGGTTCTAATGTCACATTTTTAACTGGTTCCAAAGCGAACGAAGCCTTTTTTCGCGCTCCCGATGACCAGTTTAGTCAGAAAGAGGCTTACCAATTTACCGTACCGATTTTTGGTAAAGGCATTGCCTACGACACTACTCCTGATAGAATGAGCGAGCAGCTTGGCTTTGTCTTTCCCGCACTACGAGAAGAACGGATGCAAGCCTATGCTGGATTTATGGCCACAGAAGCAAAAGCCTATTTTGAGACTTGGGGAGAGTATGGAGTTGTAGACTTACTCGCGGCTATGAATGAACTAACGGTGTTTATCGCTAGCCGTTGCCTGATTGGACGTGAATTTCGACAGCACCTCACCACAGAATTCTCTCGTTTGTATCATGACTTGGAAGGCGGCATTAATTTGTTAGCTTTCTTTCAACCCTATTTACCTTTACCGTCTTTCCGGCGGCGCGACAAGGCTCGCGTGCGGATGGTAGAACTGATTTCCCAAATTATCGCGAATCGAAGAGCCGAAGGGAATGAGGGTGAAGATTTTTTGCAAGCTTTGATGACTGCTCGTTATGCCGATGGCACGGCCCTATCTGAAGATAATATCACCGGTCTGTTGCTAACGCTACTGTTTGCGGGTCAGCATACCAGTGCGGTGTTGGCTGCCTGGACGGTAATTTTACTGTTGCAGCATCCGCAATATCTACCAGGGATTATGGCCGAACAGCAAGCCGTTTTCGGTCCTAGGGAAACCTTTTCTCTTGAGGGGTTGCGGCAACTGGTGGCTTTGGAGCGATCGATTAAAGAAACAGAACGATTGCGACCGCCTTTAATCATGTTGATGCGGAAAATATTGCGTGACTTTGAATATAATGGTTATCAAGTTCGGGCAGGGGGGCTGGCAATGGTTTCACCTGCCGTATCCCACAGATTGCCAGACTGTTTCCATTTTCCTAACCGCTATGACCCCGATCGATTTACTCCCGATCGGGCAGAAGACCGCAAATCTCCCTATACACTCATCGGTTTTGGTGGCGGCAGACATCGTTGCATCGGTCAAGCATTTGCTTACCAACAGGTTAAGGTAATTTGGACTGTGTTGCTGCGGCAGTTTGAGCTGGAGTTAGTGCATCAAAACTATGAACCAGATTACATATAAACCAGATTAATTTTAATAATCAAATATGAGTACATTGACAGAGAATCACCAGCAAGTATCTACATCACCGCAAGGTCGTCCCCCCTCATTTAGTGAGGCGAAAAATCGCAGACAAAAAGTGCGTGCAGCGGGAATGAATCCAGATTACTGGTACCCCGTTGAGTATGACCGTGCCCTTAAGCCAGGACAGGTAATTGAGGTGAAGTTTTGGAAGACTTCCATTGCGCTGTATCGCGGACAAAATGGTCAGTTAGTAGCCTTAAAAAACCGCTGTGCCCACCGTCAACTGAAACTTTCTTTAGGTCAAGTAGAGGGCGATCGCCTGGTCTGTTGTTATCATGGCTGGGGTTACAATCAAGAAGGAAAAGTTGTTAATATTCCGCACGATCTTTTTGATAAACCCATGCCAGTCTGTAAGATCGGTATCTATCCGGTGAAAGTCCGCTACGGGCTGATTTGGATTTTCCCAGGTGACTCTACATTAGCTGACAAGAGACAGATTCCTGATATCCCTGATCTAGAAGGAAAAGACCGTTGGGCCTGCGTACCACTTGATTTTACTTGGAAAGCGCACCACTCGATGATTATTGATAATGTCAGTGATTTTACCCACGCTTATCTGCATCGCCAGTATCGCCCCTTCACTGATGCCAAGTTGACCAAGTGCGAGGAAAAGGGAGATAGGGTTTTCGTCAGTTACGACACCAAAGTTGGGACGGGTAAAGTTTATGGGCTATTTGTTGACCGCAAACGGGTTAATACCAATTCCATGAAACTTTGTTATGAGTATCCCTACCAATGGTCAAATACAGACAGCAAAATAAAACATTGGTGCTTTATTTTACCGATTGACGAACGAACGACTCGCACCTTTTTTTTATTCTATTTTGATGCACTCAAAATCCCCTTTACACAAGTACGAATTCCCCAATGGCTGATGACTCTCGCCCTTAAAATTGCTAATCCACTTTTGATTAAGCCACTTCTAAGCCAAGATGGGATTGCAGTCGAAGCAGAACAACAGGGGTATGAGACTCACTTCAATGCACCCATCATTGAGCTGAACCCAGCAGTGCATTTGTTCCAGTTACTAACGATTCGTAAGTGGGAAGAACACTTGGCTAAGACCTGTTCAAAGTAGCTTAACTTCCACTACCGGCGTTGCACAACTCCGGGATGATAACCGAGCAGTCGAATCTTGTCAGCAGGGCGCGAGCAATAGCTAATAATGACTTGTGACAACTAACAACTGACAACTGACAACTAACAACTGTCGAACTGACGTGGGTGCAGGGTTGCCACGATTTTATTCGATAGCAAAATATGCAGTTTAGATGCATGACAGCTTACCGTCAGGACAGTATTTGCTTCGGTGATTACTGGCATACTCGTTACCAGGATCCGGCCTGGTAACGAAACTCTGGAGGCAGAGCCTCTAGTTGCAATTGGTGTCAGCTCTGAGCAAACACAATCTTAATCCCCTCGTTATTTGTATTATATCAACATGTACATCGCTGTCATCAAATTAAGTAACTCAAGTTGCTACCTATAAAAAATTCTACCTCTCTGACAGCCATTTTTGGTAATTTTCTCCGCCAAAATGCTATTTGGGGGTAAATAACAAGGCTATTTTAGCAAATTTTGACTAATTTCGGTATTTTGCCCACGTAAATGCTACCTTGGAGGTAAACATTAGTGCCGCTTTACGAGTTTAAGTGCGATAATTGTGGTATTTTCGAGCAATGGATAGCCTTAGCAGAAGCGGGAAAGCCAATGCGGCGTTGCACAACGACGGGATGATAACCTCGCAGTCGAAGATTGTTATCGGCGTTCGCAATAGTTAATAATGACAAGTGACAACTGACAACTAACAACTGACAACTAACAACTGACAACTGACAACTGACAACTATCATCCCCAAAATGTGCAACGCCGCCAATGCTTTGTCCTACCTGTGAAGGTGCGATTCCTTTAGCATAAATTTACTTGACACGTGTTAATAAAAGAGACTGCTACCGGGGTAACATTGGCCAGCCCTTTCAACGTTAACCTGAGAACCCTAGTACGCAACGCCGCAAATAACTCCGATAACTCAGATGAGCAACGGCTTACCGATATAAGTCCAGCGAAACGGCTT
>JACOMV010000194.1:0-11830 GCA_014324065.1 Hormoscilla sp. SP12CHS1
CACACTCTCTCGCGCTAGTCTCCATATCCGGAGCATGTCGCCCATGGCTATGTGCAATTATTTTTGTCTAACTACTTATCTCAGTCTAACATCATCTCGTCAGTTCATAAACTAAGCAAAAATACTCATTACAAAACTGGGATGCACCCCTTGACGGCTGACAGTGAAGACATGACATTAAGAGTTTTATATCCTTTCTCAATTGCCACCGACTCGATCTCTGTAAGTAACCTCCTCCCAATGCCTTGACGCACAAAACCCGGATGCACAAACATACGGGTGTGGTCAAAAGTAGTTGCAGCGGGATCCCCCCCAAACCCCCCCTCCCCCCCTGTAGCGGCAGATTTGAACCGGTAGATTTTCCCAGAAAGTTGACACAGGGGCGATCGGGGGCTATGATCGTAGATCGTGTGACTGGTGAAGCGAGAGACTCTTGGCTAACGTTATAGTGATTGGTGCCCAGTGGGGCGATGAAGGAAAAGGAAAAATAACTGATTTGCTCAGCAAGTCAGCGGATGTGGTGGTGCGCTACCAAGGCGGTGTAAACGCCGGACACACGCTCGTGGTTCAGGGCCAGACATTCAAGCTGCACCTGATCCCCTCTGGGATCCTATATACGGGTACCCAATGCGTGATAGGCAATGGCACGGTCATCGATCCGCAGGTTCTACTGCGAGAAATTGACCAACTGGAGGCCCTGGAGATATCCACGAAAAACCTGAAGATATCGGAAAACGCCCACGTGACCATGCCTTATCACAGGTTAATAGACCAGGCATCGGAAGAAAAGCGGGGAACTCATAAAATTGGAACGACGAAGCGGGGTATAGGTCCGACTTATGCGGATAAGTCGGAACGGACGGGAATTCGGGTGATAGACTTGATGGAACCAGAAACCCTGCGCAAGCAGCTGCGCTGGACGATTAACTACAAAAATGTCATCCTGGAAAAGCTGTACGCTCTGCCACCTCTGGACCCAGAGGCGGCGATCGCTGAGTATCTAGAGTATGCGGAACGGTTGCGACCCTATCTGGCCGACTGTGGCCTGCTGCTTGACGAAGCGATTCAGCAACGACGCAATATTTTGTTTGAAGGGGCTCAAGGAACTCTGCTAGATTTGGACCACGGCACCTATCCTTATGTCACTTCATCGAACCCCGTCGCAGGCGGTGCTTGCGTGGGGGCAGGTGTGGGACCGACGAGGATCGATCGGGCGCTCGGGGTGGCGAAAGCTTATACTACTAGAGTTGGAGAAGGTCCGTTTCCCACGGAACTGCTAGGTGACGTGGGCAAGATGTTGGGCGCTCGGGGGGCGGAATTTGGCACGACTACCGGTCGGCAAAGGCGCTGCGGTTGGTTTGATGCGGCGATCGGTCGCTATGCTGTCCGGATAAATGGTCTAGACTGTCTGGCGATCACTAAACTGGACGTGCTAGACTCCCTAGAGGAAATAAAAGTCTGCGTCGCTTATGAACTAGATGGGCAGCGGTGCGAATATTTTCCCAGGAGCACTCGGAAATTGGCCCGTTGCCAACCGATATACGAGACGCTTCCAGGGTGGCAACGCTCGACAACTGACTGTCGCAGTTTAGCAGACTTGCCGGGGGCAGCGCTAGATTATCTCAAGTTCCTGGCAGAATTGATGGCAGTTCCGATCGCGATTGTCTCGGTGGGAGCGAAGCGCGAACAGACGATAATCATAGAAGATCCAATTCACGGTCCCAAACGGGCCTTGTTGTCCGCGAATGGAAGTCCGGTGGATGTAAATCAAGAGGTGAAAAGATAGAAGCGGAAGATGGAAATAAAAGTTGAATGTCAAAAACGAGAAGCCCGAAGCAAACCGAGGGCGATGCGTCGCGCTGGGTTAATTCCGGCTAATCTCTATGGTCACGATGGTGCGGAAGCTATTTCTCTTTCTGTGCCAGGGAAAACGGTGGCACACCTGATGAAAGCAGCTACGGTTAACAACACGTTAATCGATCTAGAAATAACAGATATCCCCTGGAGGGGCAAAACATTACTGCGGGAAGTACAAACTCATCCCTGGAAAGGCTATCCATACCACCTCAGCTTTTTCTCGATCTCATCTCAAGCGTCTATTTTGGTGGTGATGCCACTGAAATTTGTGGGAGAGGCGATCGGGGTGAAGGAAGAAGGCGGTATATTAGAAACGCGCTCGACGGAAATAGAGGTGGAGTGCGCTCCAGATAACATCCCAGAGGCGATCGAGGTGGATGTATCGGAACTGCGGGTAGGAAAGGCTCTGCATGTCAAGGAACTGGTTTTGCCAGCAGGCGTGAGTGCTGCTAGCGAACCGGAACAAATTCTGGCAACGGTGCTGGCGAGCAGGTTGACAAAAACACAAAAAGATACAGAGGAAAAGAAATGATAGGTCGAAGGGGCAATTATCCTCGTTAAGAGGGGACCGCCTGGGAACGCAATTGCTCAATTGGTGGTGAAAAGTAAATGACGGAAAGCAGTAAAGAGGTAGATGTATTTGGAGTGGGCAACGCCCTGGTGGACATTCTGGCATTAGTGAAGGATGATTTGATTCTATCCCACGAGTTGAATCGCGGGGCGATGACTCTGGTGGACGCTCCCAAGCAGGGGGTACTTTTGCAGGACCTGGAAGGGACTGAGCTGCAACTGCGCTCGGGTGGCTCGGCGGCGAATACGATGATTGCGCTCGCCCAGAGTGGTGGTAGCGGTTTCTATTCGGGTAAGGTTTCCAGGGACAGCAACGGTGAATTCTACCGTCAGGATATGCTCAAAGCAGGGATTCAGTTTGATGGAGCGCCAGCCGACAGCGGCCCGACAGGAACATGCGTGGTGCTGACTACTCCGGATGCGGAACGCACGATGTGCACAAATCTAGGAGTTTCTATCACCTTGTCGGCTGCGGATATCGATGTGGACAAGCTCAAAGGCTGCAAATATAGCTATGTGGAGGGCTATCTCTGGGATGGACCAGAACCGCGCCAAGCGAGTGTGGAGACGATGTTCCAGTCTCAGCGCCACGGAGTGCGGGTAGCATATACTTTTTCAGATGCGTTCCTGGTCGATCGCTTCAAATATGATTTCCGCCAGATAGTACCAGAATACTGCGATGTGCTCTTCTGCAATGGGGATGAGGCGCGCCGTTTCTGCGAGCTGGAATCTATAGAAGAATGCGCTGCTAAAATGGGTGAGTTGGTGGATCTGGCGTTTATTACCGATGGTGGCAAGGGCTGCCTGGTGGTAGAAAATAAACAGATTAGTGCCGTGCCAGGATTAAAGGCGCAGGCGATCGATACTGTGGGGGCTGGAGATGCTTTTGCTGGTGGAGTGCTGTTCGGACTCACCCACGGCTATAGTGCGATAAAATCAGCCCGCTGGGGAAACTATCTAGGTTCCCAGGTGGTGCAGCGGTACGGCCCCCGTCTGGAGGGATCCCAGGCCAATAAGTTGGCGGAAATAATGGGTGGAAAATGAAGAAAGATAAATTGGCGGCAGGGAAAATAGGCTTATTTTTCCTGATCGGTTTTATGCTGCTGCAATATCCCTGGAGCGTGAGTATCAGTATGGCGCTCGTTGGGACGATCGCTGCTCACTGGGTAATGCAAGCTTGGACAGATGAAACAACATCGTCGGAGTCGGTGGAGTTGCCATTTACTAAGACTAGCGAGCAAAATATTTTTGACAAGAGCAAGGCTGGTGCGGAAGTCTGGAACAAGTCGGCACAAGCAGGCTCTTTATTTGGTGGCGCTTTTTATCGGCTGAAGCTCTTCAAGAAGCAGCAATAGGAACTGTGATGTACATGTAAATTAAAATTTGTCAAGGCAAACCATTCCGATTTTTCCGGAACGGTAAAAATCGGACTAGACCCCCGCAGCAATCTCACCTATTATAACTCAAGTTGCGACCTATAAAAATTTCTACGTCCCGGACAGCCATTTTTGGTAAATTTCTCCGCAAAAATGCCATTTTGGGGTAAATCACAAGGCAATTTTGGCCAATTTGGGCTGATGGCTGCGGGAGTATTATTTATGTACTACAAGCCCGTGAGGAGATCGGCATATTCAAGCTATACTTTGCGAGGGGTGTGGTCTTGCACCAGTTGGGTTTGAACGAGTTCGGGGGCCCTCGATACCGGAAGTACCCCCGTAGCGCTACGGGGGGGAGCTACTTCTACTACAAAACGATCTCTCAATTATCCCCCCCCCAAGAACAAAGGGACCCTTTGGAGTATAGCACAAATGACAAAGAGGAATTAGCAGAAAAATGTTTTTATTTCTCTCGAAAGTTTTGCCATTATTATTAATCTACCCCTTGGGCCTGAGTTGCCTGCTGATGCTGGTGGCTTTAGGGATGCTATGGAAATATCCCAAAAAGGCGGCCATCCCAATTGCTCTAGCCCTAGTAGTGTTGCTGGTCAGCGGTAATGGTTGGGTGAGTGATTGGTTGGTGCGATCGCTAGAATGGCAGCATATCCCCTCCCAGGAGTTGCCCGTAGCTGATGCAGTTGTGGTTTTGGGAGGTGGGATTAAGGAATGGAGAGAGCCGCGTCCTTGGCCAGATTTGAGTGAAGGGGGCGATCGGATCGTCTACGGTGCCCAGCTATACAACCAGTATAAGGCTTCCATATTAATTCTCAGTGGCGGTCGGATAGATTGGCAAAAAGGGACTGGCCCGTCAGAGTCAAAAGATATGGCAGAAATTGCTGAATATCTGGGGGTGCCTAGGACAGCAATTATCCAAGACCCCAATTCTCTGAATACTCACGAAAATGCCGTCAACGTGCGCAAAATTATGGATGAGCGCTGTATTAATCGGGTGCTGCTGGTAACATCGGCCATGCATATGCCCCGAGCGATCGGAACCTTCGAGAAAGAAGGAATTGATGCGACGCCTGCGCCCACGGACTTTTTAGCCACTAAACCACCTCTACATGAGCGGAAACTTGCTCCTGGAGAGATCCTACTCAATATTCTTCCCGATGTGAGCAGACTCGGACAAACAACCAAGGCATTTAAGGAATATATGGGCATGGTTATTTATAGCCTGCAAGGATGGTTGTAAAGATGATTAGTGGTTAGTAGTTAGTTGTTAGTGGTGAGTAGTCAGTTGTCATTTGGTGCTAGTCAGTTGTTATATAGCGAGCTTAAATCTATGATGTACACATTCTGAGGAATCACCGATGAACCCCTTGCACGGTAAGAAGTTCAGCAAAAAAGATTGCACAACTCTCTTCTCGGCTTGCTATAATAATTGACAACTGACAACTAACAACCTCCGGGCAGGCGATCCGCCCGCCTTATGCAACTAACCACTTGATATTATGGCCTCAGAGCTTCAACGGATCGTGCCTGCGCCTCAACCGGAAATTATGGAAATTATAGAGGCGCATCAGGTAACTAGGGAGTTTTACCAGGAATTGCAATATCGCGAAGAGTTCGAGCGTTACTGCGATTGGTATTATCTCACGTCGATGTCTCATGGGTAGTACGTTCCCATGCTCCGCCTGGGAACGAGGTGCTCCCAGGAGACATCGAAGCAGCATGGGGAACATTACCAAGATATTCCAGCAGGCAAGACCTTTTATGTCTCCATGGAAGTTACGTCGAGCTCCTGCCGAACCTTTGTTTTGTTCTGTTCCCTATACGAACTTCTGGTCTGATACCTGAATGGCGATAGCCCCTAATCTCCTGTTGACAAAAGCTATAATTATGTTATGATAATAGTAAAGGAGTTGAGATGATGACAGAAACAAAGGAAGTACCAACTAAGAGCATAGACACGGGTGGCGCGTCAAACTTCACGACCACCTTGAAAAGTATTCTGAAACTTTTAGACTTGGAAGCATCCGATGATTACGGGATTCTGAAACCAACTGAATATGCTTTCAAGACAGCAATGCAGTTCCTTGTCGATGCCTATGAGATAATGAAAAGGGACTTCCCAAAAGCTTCAGCTTCTACAGACGATCGAGGGAGTATTAAGATAACTTGGAGAAACCGAGAAACAAAACGATTAGTCCGCCTGTTTTGTCCATGTAATTCGGAGCAACCAGTTGATATTTATCACGACAGTAGTGATGATTATGATGTAGAGGATGTCTCTTCAGTGTCAACATTAGTTCATCGGTTAGAGTGGTTTAATGCTTCATGACATAAAAATATTATAATAGTGGGTCAGAGTTGGAACCATTACCTGATAGCGCCATTGTCTACCAGGCATTACTTCGTAAGTGGTGGATAGATTCGGAGACATATGAATTTGCCATCCCAGAAAACAATATTTCCCAATACATTCTCTCTCACAAACTCGGCATGCGCCGAGAACCAGATATCCAATACTGCGATCGCCTTTATTTCCGCTTCACCCTCACCCAAGCAGAGTATTGCCAACCCCCTACCAGTCTTTTAGCCCTCAAAATCCCCACCAGAAATGTGGAGACGCGATCGCTTGCATCTCTACAGAAATCGACTTGGGATACAGTAGATTGGTCAATTAACCGGTGAATAAAGAAACCCTATTTTTGGTCAAAACAGGGTTTCTGGGGATGGGCGATCGCGTAGCACCGAGAGCATTCTGCGGCATAATAAAGCGCTAAAGCACTGACTACAAACGATTACCCATTAGCAATAACCTCTAGCTCACGTTCCCGTAAGTGAACCTTTAATTTTTTCCCAAACTCGAATTTGACTAGAATCGGCATATTAGCACTGATCGGTTTCCCATCCCGCTCCAAAATGATATCGATCACTTCCCCTTCCTGTCGCTGGAGTTCAAAAGGTTGATTGCGATGTTGAGGGTGATGGTAAACTACCACAGATTTTGCGACCCGAACCCGATTGCCTACTTTGATTTCCATGTGTATTCTCTCTCCTACAAAGCCCGAGCGTCTTGGCGCTAGATCGGATAATCTTTCAAATTAGCATAAAACCAGTCGGAAAAATAGACGATCCCCTACTGCAATAAATTAGAAGAGGAATTATCCCCCGGTAGTTGTAGACTCTCGCGCAGCCGCTTAAACCCTTTAGGGTCCATCTGCGACCAGGACAGCAACCCCACAGCAGTCACTATCAAAAATATTGCCAGCAACGCACAGACCACCATTACCCTTTTCTTCATCCCCTGTCGAGATGTCCGGCCCAAAGCCAGTGATTCGGGATTGGCGATCGCAGCTTGCTGAGGGGAAAAGTCGGGATCCCGATCGCTCGTTAAACCAGCATTGACAGTCCCGGTAGTGACTGACTGCTGGGAGAGGTCGTCGGAGACGCGGCAGCGGACCAGTACCACAGAAGTATTATCATGACCATTCTTGCGATTAGCCAAATTAATCCAAGCTTGGACCGCCTCGTCCAGATATCTATTCTCATCAAACATCATGCCGACGCAATCAGTCCAAGATTGCTCAATACAGTCCCGATCGCTCAAACCATCAGAACAGAGCAACAGCACTCCATCTTCTGCTAAGATCAACCGCTGCACGTTGGGTTCGATCGATTCGCCGTCTCGGGTCCCCAAAGCTTGGGTTAAGGATCCACCATCCGGCTCCCGTAGCGCTTGCCAGTAGGTCGCACGTCCCTCGGACACTTCCCTGACAGAAACATCATCATCCACGGTCAATAGCTGACAATAGTCCCGAGTAATCCAATAGGCGCGACTATCTCCCACATGGGCTAGGTAAAGTTCGTGACTATTACCTAAGTGAGAGCCATCAGCAGTCGATACCTTCTGGGGGATCTGGAGAGCCATCACTAAAGTAGTAGCCATGCGCTGTCGAGATTCTCGCCCTTGCTCGTCATTCTGGGCCGCAATCAAGTTATTCACTACCCGGATCGCAGATGATAAATGCTCCATGCAGACGTAAGGCATTACCAGTTCCGTTTGTTGCGCCAACTCCTGTAGCAGCCCTTGCACCTGTAAACATAGGGCTCGCACCGCCATCTGGCTAGCTACCTCTCCGCGATCGTGACCGCCCACCCCATCGCAGACGATCGCCAGTCCGGGAATTATATCGTCATCCGGCACGGTGCTGTCCGGTGGGAACACCGTCTGGGGAAAGCAACTGTCCTCGTTGTGGAACCGCCTGGGACCTTTCTCCGAACCTCCAGCAAACTCTAACTGCAAAGGCTGCTGGGCCGCCACCTCCAGTAATAGCTGATTCAGCGCTGGGGCGATCGCCTTGGTCGTGGCATCAGCAGCATACATCTGCTGACAGATATCTTGCAATTCCTTGCTGACAGCTGAGTTGCTTTGAGTAATCCAACTCCACCAGCAACTGGCGAAATCCTCCAAAGATGGGATCTTTGGCATCTCTTGGCTGCCTGAGACCCGATCTGCAAGCAGTTCCAGCAGCCAAACCCGCCCACCTTGAACCCGGATATTCTCTGGTACCAGGAGACTTGATGCCACCCCCTCTGCCGATAAAGGATTCCACAGCTGAGTCATTTGCCAGAGCCAATAAACCTGAAGCACAGTCGTAGCCCCCGACCAAGCCTCTGCTATTCCAGGGTACAAGCCTCCAGATGCTGTTACTGGCACATTCTCCAGCAACAGAATATCAGTCACTTCCCGACGGTTTTCCAGTCGAGCATATCCATACACCTCTGGCACATGCCGTCGGTGGGGAAATAAACGTAAATAAGGTATAATTTCCCCAAGGCTGTTCAACGACCCTGGTAGATCGGGCTTGGATTCCGGTAAGGTATCCAGCCAGATTTGCGGAGCCTCCACCCGGTATCTGGAAGCCACCAACTTACCTACTCTCACTTGGGCCGCCGTTCCACCCACTGCCCAGAGATAGCGCCCAATCAGCCGCTCTTGACTGCTCATGAATTAAAACGATTTTTCCGACTATCTTCAAGATAGGTTAATCATTCCACGCTCCGATGGAACCTTAGATTAAACTATTAATAGTACTACCCCTCAACAGTAGCTCAATTCTGATGTGGGATGATAGACAACTGCACCCCTTGCGCTCTATGGCTCTTACTCCTACTATATTTTGGTTACTGGCATTTATTGTCCTGTGCGTGATGGAAGTGGTCACCCCAACCGCCTTTGTAGAATTAATGATGGGACTCAGCGCTTTGATGGTAGCTGGAGTTGCGGTGATTTTTCCCCAACTGGCCGTTGGCCTACAGATTGCCCTGTGGATGGGATTGTCACTTACTCTGGTATTTGGCTCCCGTCGCTTCCTGCCCACCCGCAAAGTTTACGCCATTGCCGACGCCACCGAGGCCGAAACCTTGACCGAGATCTTGCCCGGTCAGGCGGGCCGCGTCCTCTATGAAGGCAATTCCTGGCGAGCTAAGTGTGATGATAGCATCAGTGCGATCGCCCCCGACCAGAAGGTTTACGTCCTCCGCCGGGAAGGCAATACCTTGATTGTCATGCCCGAAAATCTCTTGCATTGAAAAAAAATGGGAATTTAAAATTGGGAATTTAAAATTGGGAATATCCCGATAGGACCGAGAAAAATTTTAGTTTTGCCCAGATAACTGCATAAGGGAGATCGCCTGTTGTGGCCAGTTCCTATTATACAAACTGATTGTCAAGTTTGGTAACAAAATGCGGGGTGGGGCTTGAGGAATAAATAGAAGTAGATAAGAACTTAATCGAAAAGGAGATTCACGCTATGGAAGCATTATTTGGACTGCTTGCTGCTCTGGGAGTGGGCGGGTATGTCTTAAGAGGCTCTGTTAAGATTATCAATCAAGGGGACCAAGCCTTAGTGGAAGCCTTGGGGAAATACAACGGCAAAAAACTGGAACCGGGACTTAATTTCCTGGTGCCAGTGTACCATAACGTGGTTTATCGAGATACCATCCGGGAAAAAGTTCTAGACGTGCCGCCCCAACAATGTATCACCCGCGACAATGTCTCGATCAGCGTTGATGCGGTGGTCTACTGGCGGATTATGGACTTGGAGAAAGCCTACTACAAGGTGGAAAAACTCCGGGATGCGATGGTCAACTTGGTGCTGACTCAAATTCGGGCAGAAATGGGTAAACTGGAACTGGATCAAACCTTTACGGCCCGATCGGAAGTGAATGAAGTGCTGCTGCGGGAATTGGATATTGCTACCGATCCTTGGGGGGTGAAGGTGACGCGGGTGGAACTGCGGGACATCGTTCCTTCTAAAGCGGTGCAAGAGTCGATGGAATTGCAGATGTCAGCGGAACGGAAAAAACGGGCAGCAATTCTGACTTCGGAAGGAGAACGAGAAGCAGCAGTTAACAGTGCTAAAGGTAGGGCTTCCGCGCAAGTTCTGGATGCGGAAGCACGTCAGAAAGCGGCAATTCTAGAGGCCGAGGCGCAACAGAAAGCAACGATTCTCAAAGCGCAAGCAGAACGCAAACAGGCAGCTTTGAAGGCGGAAGGGACAGCGGAAGCGCTGAAAATTGTGGCTCAAACCCTTAAAGAAGACCCCAAGGCGAGGGAGTCGCTGCAATTTTTACTGGCGCAGAATTATCTGGAAATGGGGATGAAGATTGGCAGTAGCGACAGCAGCAAGGTGATGTTTATGGACCCTCGCAGCATTCCTGCTACCTTGGAAGGTATGCGATCGATCGTCTCTGAGGATAAGGAAGAACTAGGTGAACTGAATTTTGCACCCGATTGATTCAAGAGTTGAGTTAATCGCCTGATACTAGCTGGCACTGGTTACAGAGTCCGAAAAACTCCAGGGTGTGATAGTAAACCTTGAAATTGTGAGATGCTTGTAACTCAGTTTCCAGCTGGTGGACGGGACATGAATCTAAGGTAATGGATTCACCGCAGCGCAGACAGGTGATATGATGCTGGTCTTGTTGAATTGAGCTGTAGAGAGACTCGCCGTTAGCCAAAGTCCGCACTTGCAGGAAGCCCTCTTGTTTGAGGACTTCCAGGGCGCGGTAAACTGTTGCTAAACCAGTGTTCTGCTTGCGCTTTCGCAGTTCGATGTAAATCTCTTGGGCAGAAAGCGATCGCTCTTTTGTTTGTAGCAGTCGCAAAATCCGCTCTTGACTCTGGGTGCGTTTGGCTTTCATCGATAAGTCAACTCAACTCGATCGTACATCAGGATCGATGCCTAACTCTCGTAACTGGGCAGCTAAACGTTCGGCCCGTTGGGCCCGTTCCCGTTCCTGTTCGGCAAGTGCCAGGGCTGCTTCTTCTGGTAGCGGGACAAGATTACCATCGCGGTCATAAAAGCGCAACCAGATTGCTGGTTCTCGCTGTATTATCCCGGACCAGGTTCCCAGCCACAACTCTAAGGTCTCAGACCACAGCCAACCCCGTGCATCTGGTCTCAAGGGCTGATATCGCCCATCATCATCCAAACGCCACCCCTGTAAGGAATTGGGGTTAAAGGGGTCGATCGCGAAGTATTCTGAGGTTCTCCATTATTGCTCGTAAAGATCCTTTTTAATTCCAGTGTCTATGTGGGCAGTAGTTGGCGACATTAGTTCTATAATCACATCAGGCAAACGACCCCCTTCTTCCCAGGCTACCCAGGCTTTTCTGGATTTATTAGTATCTACACCGAGCACGACAAAGAAATCTGGACCTCGGAAGTCTTCGTTGCGCACCTTCCGTAGGGCGGGCGTCTCGCCTGCCCGGGGTTCCGCGCCGGACGGGTCCGTAGGGCGGGCGTCTCGCCTGCCCGGGGTTCCGCAGTCGATAGGGGTACTTCCTCCCAGTCAGATGCCACTGCTCCGGTCCCGGATAATTTATCTTGTTTTGTCTCCACTGACATGGCATCATCTCCCTAGTAGGGGTTCCCTATAATAACCTAAGTTGCTACCTATAAAACCTCAAAACCCAAATTAGCCCAAATTGGCCAAAATTGCCTTGTGATTTA
>JACOMV010000194.1:11836-21877 GCA_014324065.1 Hormoscilla sp. SP12CHS1
TGGCATTTTTGCGGAGAAATTTACCAAAAATGGCTGTCTGGGACGTAGAAATTTTTATAGGTCGCAACTTGAGTTATAATATGGAAATTGGTCAGACCTGTGTCTTACCATAATTTATAATATCATCAAATCGGTAATCTGACAAGGAATTGCTATGACTGAGAAATATCACGCTCGCATTTATGTTACGCTGCGACCTTCAGTGCTAGACCCGGCTGGGGTGGCGGTGTCCTCTGGGTTGAAGCAACTGGGCTATGATGGCGTCGAACAGGTGCGCATTGGTAAGTATATCTCACTACAGTTGACTGCTACCGATTCCGAAGATGCTAAAATTAAGTTGGATGAGATGTGCGATAGCCTCTTAGCTAACCCAGTCATTGAAGATTACTGCTTTGAAGTTACTGAATTATCTGCTACTGTACCGAAAGCTGGATGATTCATCTATTTTAGATTAGCACAAATCGGGAATAGTGACAATGAAATTTGGGATAGTGGTGTTTCCAGGGTCGAATTGCGATCGCGACTTAGAATACGTTACCCGGGACTTACTCAAGCAACCAACTCGCATGGTTTGGCATCAAGAAACGGATATTTCCGATCTCGATGTGGTAGTTATCCCTGGCGGTTTTAGCTATGGAGATTATTTGCGCTGCGGCGCGATCGCCCGTTTCTCCCCGGTGATGGCCGAGGTTGTCGCCCATGCAGAGCAAGGTAAACTGGTATTGGGCATCTGTAACGGCTTCCAGATATTAACAGAAGTGGGATTATTGCCTGGGGCTCTGGTCAGAAATCAGGACTTGCATTTTATCTGCGATCGGGTGCCTCTGCGGGTCGTAGGTAGCAATTTACCTTGGACTGAGGGATACTCGGAAGGAGAAGTTATTACCTTACCTATAGCCCACGGTGAAGGGAGATACTATGCTGATGATGAGACGATCGCATCATTAGAAAATAACTCTCAAGTGCTATTTCGCTACGAAGGGGAAAATCCTAATGGTTCGTTAAATAAGATTGCTGGTATTTGTAACCAACAAGAGAATGTTTTAGGAATGATGCCTCATCCAGAAAGAGCATCAGACCCCATGTTAGGCGCTACGGATGGGATAAAATTGTTTAAGGGATTGCTGGGAGCAGTAGCTAACTAATACAGAAATTCCGCAAAATGTAGGTTGGGTTTTGTGCCTCAACCCAACCTACGATTACGAACGAGAAACGAACAATTAAGAGTGAGGTTCGCCAAAGAGGACCATTGAGCAGGTGAGTCCTTGGATGACTCGGGTGGTGACATTACTAACAGCTAATCCCCCAGCGGTGCGACGGCGTATAGAACGCAAAATTACCATTTCAGAGGATTGAGCGAACTTGAGAATTACCTGGGCCGCATCATCGTGGCGCACAATTTTAATCTGATATTTAACCTGGGGCATGGCTTCAGATAACACTGCTTCTAACTGCGGCTTAAAGGCAAGGGCCTCCTCTTTGGGCGTGCGCCGATCGCACACGTGCAAAAATGTTATTTCCGCCTGGTTCGTATCGGCGAACAGTTGCGCAAACCGCACCGTCCGCACTGCCCGTGGCGTTAAGCTTTTCACTGGCATCAATACTTGATGGATATTTATCGGTTCGTCTAGCAGTCGCATCACGGCTACTGGACAGTGGGACGCCCAGAAGACACTATCAATCAAATTGCCAAACGCGCGAGTCCGCAAGCTAGAAGTTTCGCTAGAGCCCATCACAATTAAATTGGCATTTTCTTCTCTGGCCGTGCGACAAATTCCTTGGGCTATATTATGATCGATGCGAATTTTCGGGTCCGCTTTGACCTGAAACTCTTCGCTGACTGCGATCGCCCGATCGAGTAGCTTATTACTTTGCTTGATTGCCCCGCGCAACTTGGGGTCGTCCATGTGGACGTGAGCTTTAGCAATGGATAGGGGGACGATGGCACCCGACTCGTGACGAGCCAACAGGGCCGCCATCTCGATCAAATACCTTTCTGTCAAGGGATTGTAGACTGGCACCACGACAGTAAATTGCTGTTGGGACTGGTCGGATGTTTCGCTTTCAAGCCAGATCGACCTGTTGCTAGGCTCAATATCGGTTTCTTTTCGACTGTCACTAACAAGCTTTGGTAGGGGCAACCTACTGGCAAATTGTGCCGTAGTTACAGGACCCAGGATAGAAGTCACCAGCATTAAGACGATAACAGCGTTAAACACTGGCTCGCTAATCAATCCGACCCGGAAACCTGCTAAGGCCGCTGCTAAAGTAGCTGCTACCTGAGGCAAGGATAAGGACCACATGGTCAGGGCCTCGTTCCAGTTGTAGCGAAATAGCAGTTTTGCTACCAGGGCCGCTAGCAATTTACTTGCCAGTAACCCGCCGACGATCGCCAGGGTGAGGGGCAGACCGGAAGTGATGCTTTCCATAAATGCTGGGATATCCAGCAGCAAACCCATACCTACGAAGAAGAAGGGGATAAACAGGGTACTGCCCACGAATTCTACTTTTTCTTCTACGGGACCATGACCGACCACGTCATTGACTGCTAGACCAGCGAGGAATGCGCCCACAATCTTATCTACATTAATGATCTGTGCTCCCACTGAGGCCAGAAACACCGACAACAGCACGAACAAAAACTGGTTGCTTTCTTCATCCCCAGTGCGGCGAAAATATTCTTTGCCCGCCCAGTCAAGGCCAAACAAGACGATGGCCGAGTAGATAGCCAGGGCCCCTAACTGGATCGCCAGAGTAGCGGGGGAAAACTCCCCTGCATGAATGGAGACACAAATCGCTAGGACTAGCAGGGCGGCGATATCTGTGAAAATGGTGGCCCCGATGGTGACGGTGACGGCTTCGTTGGTGGCCACGCCCAACCTAGTGACGATCGGGTAACCTAAGAGGGTATGGGAAGCGATCAGGGATCCAATCAGGATGGAAGAGTTCAAACCGAAGCCGAACATCTGCCCCACTAGGGTGCCAAAAATCAGGGGGAGTAGGAATGTGGCAATACCGAAGGCGAGGGAGCGATTTTTCTTTTTGCGGAACTCCTCCAGGTCTATTTCCATGCCTGCGACGAACATCAGATAAATCTTGCCTGCGTCCGATAGCAGCTTCATCATCTCTGATTTAGGATCGAGAAACCCCAGGCCATCGGGACCGAGGACCACCCCTGCTACTAGCAGTCCCACTAATCCGGGCAGTCGCAGCTTCTCGAAGATCGGAGGTATGGTCAAAGTGACCAACAGCAGGATGGTAAAGGCAACGATCGGGGTATCTGGGAGTAATGCTAATATCTGTTCCATTAGCTCGGGCTATTTTGGCTACTGTTAAGCTTCAGCTTAACGTCTTTAACTGACGCTTGCTGTGCTGAGGAGCTCAAATTATCAAACAAATCTTAAATCGAACCTATAAGTAATTCTGGTCGGGGGATAACTGGCGATCGGCCTGAAATCCCTACTTGGTGCTTTCTCTTATATAAATAATTTAACTGACTCTATACATTTGTCTCGTTATCCCGCTTAATGGCGATCTCTCGGGGCATTTTTCAGTTAAAATCTGGGCCCGATCGACGGCTTTAATTTTCAGTCTCCCTTAACCAATTTTCCAATTGCAGATTGGGAATATTGATAAAGTCGCGAGTGTTGTTCGTTACCAATATCATCGTGCTATCGGGCGACAGCAGCAATAAGCGCGTCTAAGTCTCCAGTCGGTCTGCCCATGAGTTTTAACTCACCTTGAATTTTCCCAAATTCTTCAGCAGCATCCCGGTCAAAATCGACAATAGTTGCGATCATGCTATTGATTGACTCTGTTGAGATTCTGTTCAATCTGTCCAGAACAGTAAATTCCTTTATAGAGCTCTGCTATCACAAGAGTCACAAGGTAACACTGACTGTATTTGCGGTAAAATTCAGCCAGTGCTAGTCGGTTTTTGTCGATAATCGCACTACAAATGTTAGTGTCTAACAAATACACAAGCCTATCACCTTAATCTTCATTATTTTCCATCGTCCCAATGAGCATGGCGCTCTCTGTCTAGCTGATTCAATGTTGCGACGAAGCAGCTTTTCGGCAAGAAGTTAGACAAGTTTGCAAACTCTATCACCAAGCAGAGTCGCTGCACAATAGAGGCCTACATGTGGTCAGTACAGATGAAAAGACAGGGATTCAAGCCTTAGAACGCCTTTATCCGACCCGTCCCATGAAACCGGGCGAGCATCGCCCACCCGTACCAGTCACAGATAAATCCACGGGTATTTCTCGTTCCCTGGCTCCGCCTAGGAATGCTATCTTTACCTAAGTTGCTACCTACAGAACCCCAATACCAAAATTAGTCAAAATTAGCCTTTAGAGCCTTGTGATTTACTCCAAAATGGCATAATGTTGGATATCTTTGCCAAAAATTGCTGTCTGAGAAATTTTTATAGCTATACTAGAGTAATAAAGATTAATCGAGCGATTGCATGCTACAATGAAACTAACAAAACAGCTAACAGCAATTATTGAACGAGAGGGTTCTGGATATGTATCCTTATACCCAGAATTAAACATCGCCAGTCAAGGAGATACGGCTGACGAAGCCAGGTCTAATTTGATTGAAGCCTTAGAACTTTTTTTTGAGACTGCCGATGCTTCCGAAATTCAGCGTCGATTAAATAATGAAGTTTTTGTAGAGCAAGTAGAGGTAAAAGTTGGGTAAGTTAGTTATCGGCAAAGGAAGTTTGTCGAATTTTGTCGGAATATGGCTTTGTAGAAGTAAGGATGCATGGTAGCCATATTATCATGCAGTTACGAATCGAGGAATCTACTGTTACCGTTCCGGTTCCTAACTATAAAGAATTAAGGATTGGCACCTTGCAGTCTATTATTCGCCAGTCAGGGTTACCTCGTTTTCTCTTCGAGATAGACCCATAAATTATAGATGCGATCGCCACCAAACTTAGCATCCCAATTCCCATCAATTTACTCTGAGTCAGATGAAGGGCGATCGCCCCCAATATTTGCCCGCAGCAGTTCTCGAAAGCTCGGTATCTGAGGGTGTTCCAGCTTGTATAGCATACCTGCTTCCCGCTGAAACAATTCTTCCGCTTTTCGCAATTGATAAGGATTTTCCGCTTGGGGTGCAAATTCCTTGAGTACGCACAGCTCATTATATCGATTGGTATCTTCCGCTAGGTAAGTGCGCCCAAAACCACCGCGCCCCAATTCCTTCCTAATTCGATATTGTTTTTCTACAATTGTCCCACTGGGAATCGGTGAAGCGTGCATCATTAAAAAAACCTCCCGATCTGGTCTAATACAATTTGGTAACCTTCTGTTTAATTATTCTAACTAACCTCGCCCAGGCCGATCGGCCCGTTCTGCCACAGGCGATCTCCCTGGCGATCCGCCGGTCCGGAGTCATTCCCAGAGACTCTCGCCCTTCTCCAGGCGATCGAGCAATTCGTCCGCTAACTGATACCATTGCGATCGCAACTGGGCATCTGCTGGCTTTTCTGTCAGTTGACGGCCTTTAACTTCGGGGTATTGGCCATAGAATAAGTTATCCACTTGCTGATAAAATAGACTTGGGTCAATTTTCAGATTTTGGCAGCGCTGATGAATTGACAGTTGCTCTTTTTTCTCCGTTTTACTCAAAAAGCCCGAAGATGCAAAAGATGCTGGGGCAGAAAAAGATGCTGGAGATGCTGGATGCATCGCCGATGCTGGATACTTTTGGGGTTTCCAGAAAGCCGAGAAGGCCAAAGTCGCTCCTATTCCTCCCACTAATGATATGCTAACACTAATCGCTACTATCTGCCACATAGCTAGCTGCATGCTGCTCTTTTTCAAACCTGATATTCGATGATTTACCGCTCTTACGTGACCGACTACTATGGTATTCATCCTGGAAATCATGTTCTCCACTCCCGAGGGGTTGGCGTTTTCCAGAATGCGATGCACTGTTTTCGCTGACTGGTAGCGATCGCGCGGTCGATGAGCGAGCATTTTATTGAGCAGCTTTTTGAGAGTCGGGCCAACAGTCACCATTTGCTCCCAGTTCCAAGTAGCATTCGTACTATCGTACAACTCTTGGGGTTGCTTGCCCGTGAGCAGCACCAACATCGTCACCGCCAAAGAATAGAGGTCACTACTAGGAGACACCATTCCATCCCTCAATTGTTCCTCTGGGCAATAACCCGGTTTACCCACCAGAGTACCGGCAAGTCCATTTGACTGGGATACGGCCCTTGCTGCTACATGCTTGACGCAACCAAAGTCAATTAGAACTGGCAGTCGATCGGCAGTCCGCAGGATCAGGTTATCTGGGGAGATATCTCTATGCAGCACTTTTTGGGAGTGAATGTAGGACAGGACCGGTAATATATCCAGCAGCAATTGCGTGACTTCCTCTTCGCTCAAAGGTTTAGCTTTACTTCCCTTTAAGAGTTGCGCGTATGTTTTTCCTTTGACGTAGTCCTGCACCAAGAAGAGAAACTCTTCGTCATCAATTTTAGTTTGAAACAGTTCTCGAAAGCGGGGAATCTGGGGATGTTCCAGTTTGTAGAGCATACTTGCTTCCCGCTTAAATAAACTCTCGGCTTTTTGCAGCTCCGTGCTGCTTTTCAGTTGAGGAGCAAATTCCTTGATGACGCAACGCTCTTTGTACCGATTCATATCTTCAACCAGGTAGGTGCGTCCAAATCCACCGCGTCCCAATTTACGCAAAACTTTATAACGGTTTTCTATAATTGTCCCCTTGGCAATAGGCCCAGGTGATGAGTTAGGCATGATAACCCCCTTCGCTGTTAGACCGCCGGGGGTTCAAACCCCCGGCTAATAGCTAAAGTCGGTTAAAACCGACTAATACGAGTTAAACTAATTATAGCATATCTCGTTCCCTGGCGACCCCTGGGAACGCTGATTTAAGGCTCTGCCTCCAGATGATTGCCAAATGTGCAAGATCGCCTTTACAATCTCTAGCGTGTCCATTATTATCGGCGATCGCCTAGTCTGTCAAGAAACCTGGTTTCTGTTATCATAGTATCTATATTTTATGCTTAACTGTATGATCGACCAGGTTTATACCTGATATTTAACCAATTTACTAGGAGGTTGTTTTCATGTCTAGGACAGTAGATATTTTTGTAGACTCACAAGTGGGGATTAAAACCTTGGTAGAGGAAATAGAATTCCTATTATATATCAAGTTGCAACTCATCTCTTACAAGGATGACACCTGGTATGAGTATCATAATTATCGCATTACTCTGACCCTGGGAGAACATGAATTTGAAAATGACAGAGACATGAATTTTGCAGAATACCGATATCATATATCAGTGAGAGCAGTTAAGAGCAAGACGGAAACAAATCGACAATATTGGCGTGATGAATTTGCGCGTCTTGTCTTCCAAAAGCTGAAAGCTTCCCAGAAGTACCCCCTGATGCTAGTGTCAGACCTTCAGGTGAAGTTAGAAGAGTTTTGTCCGGCATTGTCAATTGCTAATTGACAATTGTTACGCGATCGGGTGGGCTTCCCGACAGGCGATCGCCCCCCGTTCACTAATCATCAGGTTCATCAGTTTCTGACTTCACTACTCTCCTCTTCTTCAGAGGATGCTTCATCATTTTCCTCTGGTTTCCATTCTGACAGCGGTCGATCGACCGCATATTCAAAATCCGCTGGCACCAACACCACCTTTAGTTCTTCTTCCGCAATTAACTCATCCGAGTTTTCTTCCTCTGCACCAGAATTATCTCTATTTATCTTGGCGTCAACTAACCCATACAACTGACTATTGATAAAGTCCTTATTCCCTAATCTTAGCTGATGGGTTTTCCCATTGTCTAGAGTAATTTCTACCGTCGCTATCGGTTCGTTCAGTCCATATTCTGACAACTGTGCAGCTGATATCGTAAACGCCCGATCGCTTTTAGCATTGACTAGCTTACTCAACAAAAATACCACAGCGGCCTCACTGGCGGGGGCGGACTCGGGCGATCGCATCATCCACTTATACGAACCCGTTTCTGCTTGACGTTCAAATAGCAATGTCCGATCTTTAATCTGCACCTGCACCGACTGCACCTGCTTCTCTTCAAAATCAAAAAGTTCAAAAAGTTGCTTTTGCCGGACAACTTCTTCTCGTTTGGGTCTGTTAAACTCAAAGTAGTAAACAAATCCCCCTAACCCCAAGGCCAGCAATACCAAAATTATCGTTGTTCTCTGTATTTTCATAGGCGCGAATTGCTAATTGTATTATACCCCATTAGCGACGGATTAACCAGAGAGTTCCTGCTGTCAGGAAACCCAGGGCGGGGACGATCGCCACGGATGTCAAGAATAAGATTATAGCTTGATTTTCGGTCAGGATGATGCGTCGGTTAGTAAATTCCTTGGGGCGAATAGAAAAAGTTTCTTCATCGCTGTCCGCTAACCAACCGATCGCATTCAGAAACACATCTCCGTTCAACTGCTGCCCAAAATTGCCATCGATGGCAAATTCTGAATCTCCGATCGCAACCATCCGCGCAATGGAAATAGGCGGTTCCTTTTCTGCGGAAGCATCAGTTTCTGGACTGGGTGTAACATCCTCGGAAGCATCAGTTTCTGGACTGGGTGTAACATCTTCGGAAGTATCAGCTTCTGGTTCTGTTACCTCTGGGTTATTGAGACTGCGAGTTAAGGCGACTCCTAATATTAGCGGACCTTGGCGATCGCTTTTGGGGTCGAACTCCAACTCCTGAGACTTACTGTCACTTTCGGCCCAAATACCCTCTGCTGAGGTTATCAGTAAAGGCGCTTCCTGCACGCCGGGCACCTTAGTTATTTCTATGGATCTCGCCAAGGAATAGAAAGAGAAACCATTTCCAAAGTTTTCTGTGATGGGATGGTCGCCATAGTCAGCGATGGCGATGATAGTTGGCAACCGTCTGTTGATGTCAACCGCCACCCGATCGTCCAACTTCACCCCCCACTTTCTCAAGAGAGAGTCGAGTCCGGGATTTTGAAAGGGGTCGATCGCCAGTAGCAGACTACCGCCCCCATCCAGATAATCATCCAACGCTGCCACTTCCTCGGGTAAAAGTTCTCGTTCCGGTCCCGCGATCGCGACTACATCAGCATTTTCAGGAACAGCTTTTCGCTGTGCTAAGTTGAGGGGTTGAGAGATAAAATTTTTCTGTTTCAAGCTTCTGACCGCTTGATATAGGCTGCCCCGCCCCTCCAAAGGCCGTTCCCCGTGACCTTGCAGGAAGTAGACCAACGTCGTGCGATCGCGTTTAATCAGTACAATACTATTAGTCAACTGGCTTTCAGAAAGAGGTTTGCGGGTCACATTGCCGACGAACTCGCGCCGTTGAGAATTTGGCGACAATAATTCCAGGTAAACATCTCCCACCTCGGTTACCCCAAACTCGGAGGCCAGTCCCGGTCTAGAATAGGGGTCAACATACTCAAAGTTAAAGCGATCGCCTCCCAGGTCCTGGTAATTTTCGAGCAATTCTGCACTTTGGGGATTAACTTGGGGGCTGAAGATCCACAGTTTAACAGGTTGGGACAAATTCCGCAACACTTGTTTAGTCTCAAGTGCCACTGTAAAGCGCTGGTCTTCTGTTAAATCTATTTCTACCTGATAGCGGACAGCCAATAAATTAATCATGGCCAAAATCAGCAGGACAGCTATAGTAGAGATTATAGCATTCGCGCCTGCAGAGGTCGAGCGACTGTTCCAGAAACTTTCTGCCGAGGCAATTTTCAATAATAGCCAGAACCCGAGGACTGCCATACCAGCTATGAGTAAACCTAGGGGAAGAGGGCCCCAGGTAGCGGGAGATAAACCACCTGTTTCGAGAACGCCAGCGGCGATCCCGGCCACAATCAGAACTGGGGCCAACCAAAATATATATTTCAGATAGTTCCAAATCTTCTTCATCTTATAAATTATCTCTGTTCTGTTCTAGGTTCGTATCTAGGTTCGTAGTAAACACTTTAGTGTTTCCCTGGGTTCGTAGTAAACACTTTAGTGTTTCCCTGGGTTCGTAGTAAACACT
>JACOMV010000194.1:22052-27202 GCA_014324065.1 Hormoscilla sp. SP12CHS1
ACACGAACAAAGCCCCAGCTCCCCGGGTAACGCCCCCTCCGCTGCGCAGGGGCTGCATTACAAAAGTGAGATGCACCCCGATCACATTTTTCCGGCGGGCGATCGCCCCAAGATATAATAGCCAGGGAACGAAGGTAGGTGGGCTGTTTTGGCCCACCTTCATTCTAGCAAAGCTTAACTTACTCAATGCGAACCACTTGACCGAGTTGAATCGTCTCCAATACTGCTTGTACTTGTGGCATCAGAAGATTGAGCGTTTCTAAACTATTGTTTGGAGCTATCAGTATCACTACCGCCAGATTAATATCATTCAAGTTTTGTTGATACGGCAAATTATTGTCTACCGTTATCAAAACATCAAATTCATTTTCAGCTAATAGAAGTAATTCTCCATTCTTTTTACTAGCCCATCCTTGCTCTGGTACAGTGATAACTGTATGCTCCACTAACTCTCGTTTTAATCTTTTAGGTAGGCACTCGTCAAGCAACAGCTTCATAGTTTTGGAGAATCGATTTCATTGCTAAATTAAGAACAGCTATCGCCCGATCGCGACTGACAGTAGGAAAGTCATATATAAATTCATCCAGACTTTCTCCCGCTGCCAGATAGTCGATCAGCGTCTGTGCTGGTACGCGGGTGCCTGCAAATACCGGTGTCCCCGACATGATGTCAGGAGAACTTTCGATTAATTTATTTTTCATCGGAATTGCTAATGGCAATTATCCAGGGCTTACGATCACATAGTAACACGGAAACTGTGAGTTGTGCAAGTTAAGTTTTGTTTATCGATACCGATATGCAAGCAAGGCATTGGGCGATCTCCATCACCGTCACCGACCCCAGGCGATCGCCATTGGGTGCATTTGATGATGCATGTAATCTAGCCCCTGCCAGCTCCCCGGGTAACGAACCCTCCGCTGCGAGGAGGGGGCCCGGAGCGTGGGCTTTGTTCGTGTAGCCGGAGGGGGCCCGGAGCGTGGGCTTTGTTCGTGTAGCCGGGCCCTTTAGGGTACCGTTCCGGAAAAATCGGGCGGCTGTATCACATCAATGCGCCCGATTCGCTATATCTCTTTAACATAATAAGCGCTTTAGCGCTTACTACGAACTTTGAACTATGAACGTTGGAAGCGCAAAGCTTCAATTGATTGGGCGGTGAGGAATATGCCGATAAAGATGTAACTAGCAAACGCAATTATACTACTGCTATCTAGCACTCCTTTGACCAGATTAGAATAATTTTTCAGCAAGGATAAATGTCCCAAAGCCTCTCCCACGTTACCGCCTACCCCCTCCGCGATCGAGTCTATCACCCAGAGGAACAAAATTAGCCCGAAGGTAAATACCGCTGCCAGCAAGGTACTATCCGTGAGAGAAGAAATGAACATTCCCAGAGACAAGACACTGCCAGCTAGCAAGATTACTCCCAGATGTCCTACCAAGGGCACTCCTAGTTGGACTGGGGTATCCGCTGCACTCATGGCATAGATTTCATATAATAGCAGAGGCAGCACCATCGTGATAAAAAACGTGATCGAACCTAATAATTTCCCCGTTGCTACTGCCCAGTTAGTAATGGGCGAAGTCGCTAACAGTTCTAAAGTGCCCCGCTTGCGTTCCTCTGCGTACAGTCCCATGGACAGCATCGGCATGATGAATAATACCAGATTTCCCATCACCCCTAAGAAAAATTGCTGGAACTGGTACGGGACATCGATCCCGATAGTATTTCCCGTCTGGTCGTTAAAAGCAGCTTGGGCAATAATTCCCGTTGGTCCCAGCAAAAGTGCCGCAAAGAAGAAACCTGCTAATAGCCAGAATACACCTGCGATCGCGTAGGCCAAGGGGGAGGCAAAATAGCCCTGTAACTCCTTACGATAGATTGCCACAACGTTACTGAAGATCGCAAACATCAAACTGCAACTCCTAGATCGGCATCCTCTACTGTAGTCAATTCTAAGAATACCCGTTCCAAATTCACCCGGTTGCGCCGCATCTCGTAGATACCGACTCCAGCTTGCACCAAAGCAGCAGCTATATCCCGACCCGGTTCAGCTCCCGATTCCGATCTTACCTGAATTAAGTAACGATTTGCCCCGACATGTCCGGCAGGCACGGATAATACCCGACCTACTCCGGGGACAACTGCTAGCAACTGCTGAACCGCAGTCACATCTTTATCCAGTTCCAGTTCGTACTCCGCTCCACTGGCTAACTGCGCCATCAAATTTTCCGGCGAGTCAGCGGCCACCACCCGCCCGCCATTGATAATGGTCACCCGGCTGCAAGTCATGCTCACTTCGGGCAAGATATGGGTAGAGAGGATAATGGTACGATCTCCCGCCAGACTTTTAATTAAATTCCGGACCTCAATGATTTGCCGAGGGTCCAGACCCACCGTCGGTTCGTCCAGAATAATCACGGGCGGGTCGTGAACGATCGCCTGAGCAATTCCCACCCGCTGCCGGTAACCTTTAGAAAGCTTGCGAATCAGCAGTTTGCGCTTATCTGCGATCTGACAGCGTTCGAGGGAATGATTTACCCTGACGCGGCGGTTCTTTCTGGGAACTCCTTTGATCCGGGCCACAAAATGCAGAAAACCCTCCACAGTCATTTCTGGATAGAGAGGCGGCACTTCGGGCAAATAACCAATCCAGCGGCGCACTTCCAGAGATTTTTCATGGACATCGTAGCCCGCCACCCGGGCCGTGCCCCCCGATGCGGGCAGATAACCTGCTAAGATCCGCATCGTCGTCGTTTTCCCCGCCCCATTCGGACCCAATAAGCCCATAATTTCTCCCGGTTTCACCGAAAAGGTTACATCCTGAATGGCTGGGGTTGAGCCATAGACTTTACTGAGATGCTCGACTTCTATCATTCTACCCGCACAGCAGTTGTTGTCTTTCCCTCTGTCTTTGTACTATAGCACTCTATCATATGTCAAACTTACCGCTTCTGTCAAGCCTTTCACCCATCCGAGGACGGCTTGCTATATCTGCCCCTCATATGCTATCTTGATGATTGTTGCGACAGTGCCCCCCTCAGAGGTGACATAATGAGCCAAACCCTTGTACTTCATCTGAGCGATGAAGCCTATACCCTCATTCAACAGCAAGCAGAAGCAGCTAACCTTTCCCCCTCACAACTAGCAGTGACTTGGGTGTCACAACTTGCTGTGAGGCAAGTCGAACAACACCGCCTCAATTTAAATTTGGGGCGAAGTGAAGCCGAGAAACAGGCAGCCAGAGAACGCTTTGAAAGTCACTTTGGTGAGATCGATCTTGGTTATCCCACCGAGGCGGATAATGAAAGTATTGATGCCGATATTGCCAGAGAGTACGCTGACAATCATTAGAAAAATGTATGCTTCTAGATAGTTCTGGTTTACTGTGCTTGCAATACCAGTCTGAACCATCCCACGTACAAGCGTTCGAGCAAAAAAGCCGTATGCAAACGATAGAAATCTCGAATATTAGAGCTGTACAGGACACGACCTTGCTCTGTTGCCCCATATTAGCTGTTCTTCATCGGGATATCCCTCTCTGTTTGCCTCTTGAACTGTGAGCACATCTAGACCACTATTTCTTAGGGATAACACTAATGCAGTGTCCCCCTCGTCCATGTACAAGTGAATTTGACTCACGATTGCCTGCTAGCCCTATGTAGGGCTTCTATGCGATCGGCCTCCGCCTCCTCTGCGGCAATGTCAGCATCAATGTCATCTCGGTTCACATGGTAGTAGGCCAAGGCCGCATAAACCTGTCCTACAGTTAAATGTCCAATCCTGGCAGCAATCTCTTCTGCTCTCAGACCTTGTTTGTACCAGATGACAATCCGCCGGACCGTTACTCCAGTGCCTGCAATGATTGGACCGCCACCATGTATTCCCGGATGACGGTCAATTAAAGTGCCAATATCAATGACAGTTGACATAGCTCATCTCCGTTGTTTTTTTCTATTATAATACTAATCCAGAATCTCGCAGCGCTTTTACTAATGAACGCTCCATGATATCGGAATCTAAGTATAAACTAATTTGACTCACTGTTAATTCTCGGCTCTTTGTTGGGCTGCTAAGCGTTCATACTCGGCTGCTTCTGCTGCTATATCTGACTCGATCTGTTCTTGATTAGCATAATAGTAAGCCAAAGCAGCATGAACCTGTGCTAAGGTCAAGTGGGTAATTCTGCAACTATACTTGCTGCACTCATCCCCATTTTGTACCAAACAACAATTCGTTGCACGGTAATCCTCGTTCCAGCAATGCGGGGGCGATCGCCGCATTGCTGGAGTCGAGATAATTAACGTGCCAATATCTGTTAGAGTTTGCATCTTCACCTCTCTTGTCCCTTTACTCCAGTATAAACTAGAATGTCATCTGTGTCAAGGGGCATGGCTAGCTGCGTTGCGTCAATCAACCTGATATGAGCTATAGTTGGCCTGATGTGAGCTTCAGAAGCAGTATATGACGCCAAGCGGAC
Source organism: Hormoscilla sp. SP12CHS1 (assembly GCA_014324065.1). Lineage (GTDB taxonomy): Bacteria > Cyanobacteriota > Cyanobacteriia > Cyanobacteriales > Desertifilaceae > Hormoscilla. Next base: position 26,532 of record JACOMV010000194.1, read on the forward strand.
ATACTGCCACAGAACGTTTGCGCATTCTGCATAGAATAATAATGGGACGTAAAATTTGGCAAGTTTGTCTGCTTGCAGCAGGTCTATTAATGCGATCGCCTTATCTGACCAAGGCTGATTTATATAGAGCTTGATAGCAACATTAGCATCCAAAACGCACTCGAAAACAGGAATATCAATCATCGTACCCTCTCATTTTCCTTAGCAATGTGACGCTATCAGGCACTGTATGGGAAGGCTTCCAATGCCGCTGATGTATTTCTGCCAGCAGTTGTGTTTGATGATTTCTTGCTTCCAGCAATCTCAGGGCTTCAGCTATGATGTCATCTACCGTGTTATACTTACCTGTTGTGAGCTGTGACTGGACAAAATTTTCCTGTTCGGGTTACAGGGTGATGTTCATAATTAACTATACCAAAAACTGTTCAGTTGTACGATGCCTGTTTTCTCAATATCATAGATTCTGTCGATCGGCAATAGTGGGCATCGCCCACCATCCGGTATCGCCATGCGATCGCCAAAAACCCTGATGCTTTACTCAATGCTAACGCCGCGAAACTTCTGAGGACGCTGCCGACTGGCTAAATGTGCTGGGTGCATCCCAGTTTGGTAATGAGCAAAAATGCTCAGACAATTCCGAGTCTCCTGGGTTGGGAGTGAGAAATCAATCT
>JACOMV010000195.1 GCA_014324065.1 Hormoscilla sp. SP12CHS1
CTTTATGAATCTCATGGCTAACTTTCACCTCGCTTAAAATATAAGTTTTATTGTCTTAATTATAGCATATGTTTATGCCCAAAGCAAAAGATCAAAATTATTTTGCCTAACTACTTAGCTGAAATACCAATTGAGAAATCGATCGTCAACCTTCTGCATCAAATCATCTAGCCAACGGTCTAACTCATAAGTAGCAAATTCCTCAGTGCTATCATGGGCAGTCCTGACCGCTTCGATCGGATATCGATCGACTTCAGACCAGTCCCTATCTGAATTCATGGCAGCGGCCTCCGGCACAAGAGTCCCTAAAGCTATGGCTACAGTTAGCAAGACAAGCAGCTTGCCCACTCGATTGTAAAGCATTATCTCGCTCTCTATTTCCCCGATCGCCTTCATAATCCCATTTTCCGAATTATAGAGCAAAGAACACTTCACTTCCTGCAAGTAATCAGCAATATTGTCATGTAAAATTGGTCGCTCGATTTTCACAGTGTTATGATAGTCCCAGACATCCCAAATGATAATGCCAATCCCGACGATCGGGTCTAAAAGTTGCGAGCCGATTTTGCCTGCCAGAGTAGCGCCAGTTTTGCTCGCAATTTTAGCCCCCGCCTTACCAGAGAGTTTCGCCACCACCTTCTTTTACTGCCGTCAACTTTTGCTCTTCATTCTCAGAGTCCGTTTTTTCTATTATTTGCTGTTGCTCTTCATTCACGGTAATATTTCCCCAGACAATAAGCGTAAGGTGGGCAATGCCCACCCTACTTTCAATTCTCGATTTTCATATCCATCACCCGCACCAGAAAAGCAAACTGATCGGCAATTTCCTCGATCATCTTAGCAGTAGGCTTGCCACCACCATGTCCCGCCTTAGTTTCAATTCTGATTAACACGGGATTTTCACCCTCGTGGGCCTCCTGCAAAGCCGCAGCAAACTTAAAACTATGAGCAGGAACCACCCGATCGTCATGATCTGCCGTAGTAATCAGGGTTGCTGGGTAAGCCGTGCCAGGTTTAAGATTATGCAAAGGCGAATAAGCATAGAGGGCCTTAAACTCCTCGGGGTCATCAGGAGAACCGTAATCAGAACACCAAGCCCAGCCAATGGTAAACTTATGGAAGCGCAGCATATCCAGCACCCCCACAGCTGGTAGCACCGCTGCAAACAGATCCGGGCGTTGAGTCATGCAAGCACCGACCAATAAACCCCCATTACTACCGCCACCAATGGCCAGTTTTGCAGAATTTGTATACTTGCGATCGATCAGCCACTCAGCCGCCGCGATAAAATCATCAAATACATTCTGCTTCTGTAGCTTCGTCCCCGCCTGGTGCCATTCCTCACCGTACTCACCACCGCCACGCAAATTCGGAACCGCAGAGACACCACCCATCTCCATCCACACCAGATTAGAGATGGAGAAATTGGGCGTCAGGGAGATATTAAAGCCACCATAGCCATAGAGGTAAGTAGGATTATTCCCATCCAACGGTAACCCTTTTTTGTGGGTAATAAACATCGGGACTTTGGTCCCATCCTTGCTGCTATATAAAATCTGCTGCGTCTCGTAATCTGCTGGGTCAAAATCCACCTGGGGTTGCCGATAGATGGTACTTTCGTCTGTCACCATATCGTAGTGGTAAATAGTTCCCGACGTGGTAAAACCGGTAAACATGTAAAAGGTTTCCCGATCATGACGCTGACCGTCAAATCCCCGCACCGAACCAATCCCCGGCAATTTTACCTCTCGCACAAAAGTTCCGTCCAGGTCAAAAATATTGACAAGCGATCGGGCATCTTGCAGGTAATTTACCACAAACCGATTGTACAATATGCCCACATCTTCCAGCACTTCCGCCGCTTCCGGAATTACTTCTTCCCAATTTGCGCGATTGGGCCTTTCTACATCAATAGCAATTATCCGACTCCGGGGGGCATCCAAATCAGTCAGGAACCAGAACCGAGAGCCATCATTATCGATCGAACTATAGCTAGCCTCAAACTCGCCAATCAGTTCTACCACTGGCGATTCTGGCTCGCTTAAATCCCGATAGAAAAGCAAATTTTTAGGATCTGTTCCCCGCCCAACGCTAATAATCAAATAACGTCCATCGTCAGTTACATTACCAGTAAACATCCATTCCTTGTGGTCGGGACGTTCGTAAATCAGCACGTTCTCTGATTGGGGTTGACCCAGCTGATGATAATAAAGCTTCTGGTAATAATTGACATCTTCCAACTTAGTCGCCTCATTTGGTTCGTCGTAGCGACTGTAGAAAAAACCTTTGCCATCCTTAGTCCAAGCAGCACCAGAGAACTTCACCCATTTAATCAAATCTGGTAAATCCTCACCTGTTTCCACATCCCGCACGTGCCATTCTTGCCAATCAGAACCCGAAGTAGACAGCCCATAAGCCATTAACTTCCCATCTTCAGTAATTGCTGTCCCCGATAGGGCGATCGTACCATCATCCGAGAGAGTATTCGGGTCCAGCAGCACCCGAAATTCGCCCTCCAAGTCCGTTAAGGTGTAAAGGACAGATTGATTTTGCAGACCGCTATTGCGGGAATAAAAATAGCGATCGCCCCGCTGGAAAGGAATCCCATATTTTTCAAAATCCCACAACTTAGTCAGCCGCTGCTGAAGCCATGAGCGTGCTTTAATTTCACCCAGATAACCAAAGGTCACCCGATTTTGATCCTCAACCCAAGCCTTAGTTTCCTCTGAGTCTGGGTCTTCTAGCCATCTATAAGGATCTGGCACCTCAACACCGTGAATGACATCAATATGGTCAACTTTGCGGCTGACTGGATAGACGATATGTTGCCTTGCATCTGACATAGTATGGTATTCCTAATCGAGTTTGAAGTTTACGGACTTAAGCCCGCGCAGGCGGGCTTTGTTTCTGTAGCCCTACCCTTTAGCTAAAGGATGCTGTTGGCGAATAGACTGGGGCTTGGCCCCAGAATTCCAGAACTACCACAAATCAATGATTTCCTCTCCTCTCCCTGCTCCCTGCTCCCTGCTCCCTATCGCGGCTAATCTGGTAATTCGCCAACAGAATCCTTTAGGGTGGGGGTGGTGGCGGGTAACGATCAACTCGTAGCAGCGATCGGGACTTCGCCTTTAAGCATCCGTTGAGCAGCCTCCAGCAAAGCTTCTTCCAAATAAGGCTTAGTGAAATAGCTCTTGGCACCAGAGTTAGCCGCCCTTTGCCGGTGCTTATCGGCACCACGAGAAGTCAGCATCGCCATAGGCATATGATTGAGGTGCTCGTCTTTCTGAAGCCGATCGAGAAGTTCCAGACCATCCATTCTGCGCATTTCGATGTCACAGAAGATAATATCGCAAGGCAGACCCGATCGCAATTTATCCCAAGCATCCTGACCGTCACGAGCTTGTTCCACCCGGTAACCAGCCTTATTAAAGGTCATCGACAGCAGTTCCCGCACCGTAATCGAGTCATCGACAATCAGCACAGTCGGCTCAGTTTTGATCTGCGGTACCTCAGGAATAGTTTGCATAGCATCGTAATCCCAGGTTCTTTCCCGCCGGGAGCGTCCCTTCGAGAGGTCAATCAGTTCCAGCACATCCGCGATCGGCATAATCCGACTATCCCCCAAAACCGTAGCCCCCGCCACCCCCATGGGCTTAGGTACCGGGCCTTCCAGTTGCTTAATCACAATTTCCTGCTCGCCCAGTACCCGATCGACCTGGAGAGCGATGTATTCACCAGCACCGCGCAGGACCACAATCGAAACAATATCCTCTTCCTCCTTGCCACCAAATACCCGAGAGCGACCAATTTGACGATTATATTGCAGTAGTTCTGACAGAGGTCGGAAAGGCAACTGAGTATCCCGCTACATAATGCAGGATTGACCTTCCTTATTGACAGATATCCGCTCTTTGGGCACATCCAGCATATCTTCCACACCATCCATCGGGAAAGCAATTTTGGCCCAATTGCTAATGCAGCAGAGAGCTTTAGAAATACTCAGAGTCAAAGGCAGTCGGATAGTAAAAGTAGTGCCCTTTCCCAGACTAGAATCAATATTGATCGCCCCGCGAATATCTCTCAAGCTAGTACGCACCACGTCCAACCCCACACCGCGACCTGCCAAGTCACCCACTCGATCCTTCGTGCTAAAGCCTGGGTGGAAAAGCAGGTCATACAGATCCAGACGGGAGATAGTTTTGGCCTCCTCTTGGCTCATCAACCCTTTCTCGATCGCCTTAGTTTTCACCCGTTCGGCATCGATCCCGGCTCCATCATCCGATACAGAGATCACCGTCTGGTTACCTTGATGGAAAGCCCGGATAGTAATCTGACCAACAGGAGGCTTACCAGCAGCCTGTCGCACCTCTGGCAACTCCACCCCGTGAGTCATAGCATTATTAATCAGGTGGGTCATGGGGTCAGACAGGTGCTCTTGGAGCATCTTATCGATCAGAGTTTCCCGACCTTCTATCTGGATTTGGGCCTGCTTGTTCAACTTCATACAAATACGTTTCACCGCCCCAGGCAGCCGATCCACCGTTTGAGCGAAAGGGATCATGCGCGTGCGCGTCAGACTCTCTTGCAATTGGGTCGTCACCTGCCGAAACTAGCGAGTCACCTGATCTGTTTCATCAACGATGAACTCGATATCAGAAGCTGACTCCCGCACCCGTACAATCAACTCGATCATCTCCTGGGACAGCAAATGGAAGCCAGTAAAGCTGTCCATTTCCAGCACGTCAAATTCTTCCCCCGTATGGTGTTGATTATTACTAGGTGCCGTTTCCTTTAACTGAGCACCAGGCCGATTGCTAGTTCGTGAATTCAGTAGGGCCGCTTCCAGCAGCGATCGCTCATATAGGTCCTGCATCCGCCCGCCCACATCGTTGAGTTGTTGCACCTGATAGAACAAATTATCCAAAGTTGTCCGTAGCCGGTCTTGATTTTGCTCCAAGCTATTGCGGTTCACCACCAATTCCCCGACCAAGTTGCTGAGGTTGTCCAGTTGCTTGATCGGCACCTTCATATTCTGCTCTAGCGGCCGTTGTCGGTTATTCATTGGCTGTGGCCGCTGTATACTGTGTTGTTTTATCGGAGGCCCACCCAACTTTTCTGCATCTGCCAACATTGCTTCGAGTACATCAAACTCATCACTGTTTGATGTACTATGCCTTGCTTCTGATTCTGTATCTTCGTCTCCGGCGGACTCTGCTTGCAGACTTTCTTCCGAGGCATTCAAAAATTCTTCTAGTCGAGCGAATACTGCTTGCTCTGCGGCCCCTAGGCTTGCCTGCTCTTCATGCCCCAGTAAAGCCTCCAATTCTTCCCATTGGTTATTTGCCCAAAGGGTCGATGTCTGTTCCCCTGTCGAACCCTCATCAGGATCCCGATCGCCCAAGAGTTCCAGATCTTTTTCCCAATCTATCGGACCCAAGTCAAGGTCATCGGACAGATCCTCTATTTGAGAAAAATCGGTAGCATCCAGTTCATCAAGGATTGCTTCAATATCATCTGTACTTTGCCCAGATGCAAACATATCGGAATCCATGTCTAGCATGTCTAGCAGGCCCTGCCGTGTCTGACTAGAACTTGATGCCACATCGGGATCCAACGATGCCGATATATCCCACATCGGATCTAATTTTTCATCTTCTGATGTCTTTGTCCCTTCGGATGACAAGTCAAACAATTCCTTGTCTGACATATCCTGCCAAGAGTCAGTTGCCGTTTGGACTTCTGCCAAACCTTCTGCCAAAGAAAGTTCCTCTAGCTCTCCTGATGACTGACCGTACTCTGAAAATATATCCAACTCTTCTGGGATCTGATTTTTTGCGCAGGCGTAGCCGTGTGCGCAGCCTGCCCCTGCCTTGCTTACTTCCGATGACAAGTCCAACAGTTCATTTGACATATCTTCAAGAGAGTCTAATGAAATCGACTCTCCCTCGTCCAGAGATTCCGCATACTCCATCTCCAGCTCCAACTCTTGCAGCATCTCTCGATTTTTCGCGCAGCGATCGCGTAGGACCGGTAGCCTGTCGGTGCGCGCAGCGCAATCGCCTGCCGCTTCCGAGTCAGATGCTTCTTTTGTTTCTGTCTGGGAGTCTAACAGTTCATTTGACAGCTCCTCAAGAGAGTCTAATGAGAGAGACTCTTCAGACATGTCGGTACCTGCAGACGATGAAAACATATCCAGTTCTTTTTCCAGATTTCCAATTTCTTCCTCTGCAACTAAATGTTCTGATGCCAATGCCAACCGCTCCGAGTCGTCATGCTTTTGCGGTGTAATTTCTAATAAGTCAGTAAAATCTCTTTCCTCTTGTTCATCTTGTGCATCTTCCAGATCCAGCAACTTCTCACCAAATAAGCTATTTAAATCATTCTTGTCGCTTTTTGTCCCACCCTCGGGAGGATTTGGTTCCTCTGCCCTACCCGCAGAAGCTTCCAGAAGATCCAAAAATTCCCTATCAAAATCGGCCATTTCCAGGTTATCACCCTCTGGGGGAACCAGAGAATCTGCTGCTTGCCAGGTTAGATCCAGATCGGGTTCTTTCCCTTTGAACAAGTCCGCCAGGGTGTTAAGTTCTGCCATTCCCACTTCCGGACCCTGGGAATCTTCGGTCTTTACAGGAGTTGATATCGGATCGGAGGCCCAAGGGATGATTTCCGATATATCTGAGCTGCTAGTCACCGGTGGCACTGGTGGCTGGATAGATTGCAGTTTTTCACCGATCTCCACAGCATCATCGCGACCAGCTAGCATCAATTCTCTTGCCTGTTTCAGGTCAGGAATTACTACTCGTGCTAAACTGTGATAGCTGTTTTACTGATAGCCGATCGCCCTACTTATTGCCTCTACTAACCTCTTCCACCTCACTGTTTTTTCTCGATCGCCTGCTTGGGATAGAGTGCGACAAATAGATGCTCGCGACTTTCACTATTATCAGGTTGCTTAAACAGATGTAGCATCTTTTTCAACTGGGCAGGCACCTTCCTACCAAACACCTGTTGTAGCGCACTATCTTCTGTCTGGTCCTGCTGTATAATCTTTCTACCCATATGATTGTCTATACTCACCAAAACTGGTTCTACCGCTAACATTATTTCGCTTGCTTTTTCCTCAGTCAGATCCAACGAACCTTGCAACTCTTGCAAGCTATCAAACGAAACAATAGGTACTCTAGCTTTTTATCTACCACTTACTGGCAGTTTTGCATAATTTTCAGGTAATCTTCCAGCTTATGAGCTATTTTATGAATGCTGTTTATTCCCAGCATTGCTGCTCCCCCTTTCACCGAGTGAGCAGCGCGGAACACCTCATCGATCATTTCTGGAGCCGCGATCGTATTGCTCATATAAATCAAACCTTGTTCAATCGTATTGAGGTGGTCTTTTGCCTCCTCAATGAAGTAACCTATTATTCTCTCTTCTTGTTCCGCTTCCATAATTTTTACTTGCTCGTTTATTTTTTCTCTCTCATCTTTCATTTAGCAATTTCTCTCATCCCACTTTCTTTATTTCTTACCGACATTTACAACTTCGCTACAATTTCCGATCTCCCCTGGCTCTCTTTTCCTCCTTGTTATGTTAGATATAGACAAATATCCTTTGCGAGTGCGAGCGGTGAGGACGGGAACGACCCAACCGCTTCTCTTTCTATACTAATCGGAGTTGGGGCTAATTTTTAACGAATATCTAAAGTCAGTGGTCCGTGGTCAGTAGTCCGTGGTCCGTGGTCCGTGGTTAGTGGTCAACTAACAACCCACAACTAACAACCCACAACTAACAACTCAGTGATACAGCTTGTTCAGGAAACAAGTAGAACATTTTTGTGCTAAACTAGAGCTATACTCAATGCAGACCCAATTCAG
>JACOMV010000196.1 GCA_014324065.1 Hormoscilla sp. SP12CHS1
GATGGGAACAAATACGTTTAAGAACTGGTTTACTAAATGCTGTTATTGTACTAATTAAATAGCGAACAAGCTGTATCTCGCCTGGTGGAGACTCAACAGAAAGAGCGAGAAGAAAAGGCAAAACGCCGAGAAGAAGAGGAGCAAAGGCGACAGAAAGAGCGAGAAGAGGAGGCAAAGCGCCGACAGAAAGAGCGAGAAGAGGAGGCAAAAGAGCGACGAGAGCTTCGGCAACTGATAGAAGCCAACGCCCGTTCCATTCAGGCAAATGCCGACAGCGCCGCGTCCGAGATCAAGGAACTTCGACAACTGATACAGAGCACTATTCGTAGCATGGAAGCCCATGCTGACCGTGCCGCAGACGATCGACTGGAACTGAGGCAACTAATTGAGGCCAATGCCCGTGGGCTTCAGGCATATGCTGACAGTTCGACCGCAGAGAGAGCACAAATAAAAGAAGCAATTCTGATGTTAACCAACGTACAGCAAAGGATGGCTAACATGCTGGAAGCTTTAAATGAAGATCGTCCCATAATTCTCAGAAAACTGATGGCAATAGAAAGCAAGCTCGATATAATTTTAGAGAACCAGGAGGGCGAAAGTAATTCCTAACAGAAAAACGCTCTTTGGTGCGAAAAACAGCAACTCATGCAGTTGGGGCTCTAGGGCCTCTATATTCTGATGCCCTGCTCCTACCGATGCCGTGAGGGGAAAGGCGATCGGGGAAGGGGCGATCGGGCGGGCGATCGGGCGGCAACAATTAAGCTTGAAGAGAATACCAGTGTAGCCAAAGGGAAGCCGAAGGACTGTACCGCTGCCGACAGCCAAAAATGTGGTACAGTAAAAATCTAGGTAATAAAATGTTTGGTTAAGTCCCAGTAGTCAAGCGAGCAGTAAGGAAGTAACTAATAATGTCAACCATCTATCGTCTGAAAGCTAGCGAACTAGACGAGCGCTTTTTAGCAGGATTAAAAGCGACCTTTGGGGATAAGGAAATAGAGATTATTGTCTCTGAAGTCAGCGAAACAGATTACTTGCTAAAATCAGAGGCTAACAAGAAGAGACTCTTGCAGGCTGTAGAAAACGTTAAAAATAGAACCAATTTGGTTGAAGTTAATTTAGAGGAACTAGAGTGAGTAGAAGAATTGTCTTTGAATCCTCTGCCTTTGCAGAATTTAATGAATGGGCCAAAAACGACAAAAAAATTTATCAAAAGATAGTCAATCTTATTAAAGATATAGACAGATCGCCCTTTGAAGGTTTAGGGAAGCCGGAACAGCTTAAATACGAACTTAGTGGTTATTGGTCAAGAAGAATCAATGATGAACATCGTCAAGTGAGTGATTCCGAAGTCATCATAATTGCTTGTAAATACCATTATACGTAATCTAGACCGTCAAGGACTTTTTGTCATCAGAAATAGAACCAATTATGGAGAATAAAAGTAGTAATTTACCGCATAAAACATCGCAGCAAAGCTTATTCTTCACAAGAGGAATAGAAAATGATCTCACTCCGTTTTTAAGCAAGAATGGCAAGAAAGAATTTGTAGTCTTGCCATACGAGGAATTCGTCCGTATAGAAGAGTTGCTTGCCGAGAAGCTAAGCAGTCAGAAGGTCAATGGCCAACAGTTACATTAGAAGAGGTAAAGCGGCGGTTAGGACGGTCGTAATGGCCTCCGTGGCCAAAAATCAGGTAGAATAGAATACCGGTTGTGTACGGCATCAAAGAGGTTTCGGTTCATAGTAAAATTCAAATATTTGGACGATCGAGTCAGAGTCAGGAAAAACGAAATTTATTACCCTGTTTCCAGATAAACGAACAATGGCTTTAGAAATGTTTAAGATGGTAACATTACAAGAGGATGAGTATAAATTGCGTCGTGGAGATGTAGCGACAATTGTAGAACGTCACCCAGCATCGGATGAAGATGGCTACAGTCTGGAGGTGTTTAATGCTATAGGAGAAACTATTGCCGTAGTTACGGTAGCAGAGTCGCAAATTAAACTTTTAACTGCTAATCAGGTGTTGCATGCTAGACTTCTAGAAGAAGCGGTATAAGTGCGATCGCATCGAAAAATTAGGTAAAAGAGAATACCGGTTGTAGCGGTACGGCATCCCTGGAAGTTTCGGTGACGATGAAAATGTCAAATAGGCCGTGCTTCCGTCCCATGCGATCGAGTAGGCGATCGGGGAGTCTCTTTGCTGTAATCTGGTATCTATACGAACTTCTGGAATCATCTTCATCCCCTACATGCACCGGTTGTAGCTGCGATCGTCCGGGCGATCGGGGGCGATCGCATCAAAAAATAAGGTAAAATAGAATACCGGTTGTAGGTATACGGCATCGCTAGAAGTTTCGGGGAGGATGAAAATGTCAAATAGGCAGTACACCGGGAAAATGCGCGGGCGTAAGGGTGGGCGATCGGGGAAGGGGACGATCGATTTGTATGAGCAGTTCAATTAAAGCTATAATATAAAAGTCAAGTCTACCCCATGAGGAGAGAAAGTCATGACAGATGACGAAATAAAACAGCTAGTTGGGTCTAACGCACAAGCGATCCAGGCATTGAGCCGAGATATTTCTCGCCTAGTGGAGACTCAACAGGAAGCAGCAAAAGAACGGGAGGAACTCCGACAACTGATAAAGAGTACCATTCGTAGCATCGAGGCATATGCTGACAGTGCCGCAGACGAGCGACTGGAACTTCAGCAACTAATTGAGGCAAATGCGCGTGCGATTCAGGCATATGCTGACAGTTCGACGGCAGATAGAGCACAAATAAAAGAAGCAATTATGATGTTAACAAACGTACAGCAAAGGATGGCTAACATGCTGGGAAATTTAGATGAAGATCGTACCACAATTCTCAGAAAGCTGATGGCAATAGAAAGCAAGCTCGATCTGGTTTTAGAGAACCAGGAGGGCGATTCCTAACACCAAAAGCGCTGAAAAATTATTAATTATCAGTTATCAGTTCATATCAACCCACAATTTTCGCTCTGTCGCGCCCCTACCGGTGCAGTATCGGGGTGGGGTGGGGGTTCGGTGTCAGCGGGCGTGAGGGGAAAGGCGATCGGCCATCGGGCGATGGGAATGGGGGCGATCGGGCCGTTGTGGTTGTCGGTTACGACCAGTTGAAGAGACTTTTCCCACACTTGGTTCGTGGAAATTCCGCGCTCGTCTCCTACTGCATTCTAGACTTCCCGAATGTTGTCTGTCAAGGGCCACTCTCTAGACTATAACAGAGAGGAGCGCTTACCTGTTGCCGGGAAGTTTGCTATAATCAGGAGAAGGTCTCGCTATTGAACAGCACGATCGGGAGATCGCCAATTGTTTTCATGTAGTATAAGGATAAAATCACCATGCAGATCGCGATCGAACTTCCCTCGGACATAGTAACGCAACTAGAATCCGTCAACATTTCCCGCCGAATTTTAGAACTTATCGCAGCCGACCGCTATCGCCAAGGTCATATTGGAGCTGGGGAAGTCCGGCGAATGCTCAATTTTTCTTCTCGTTGGGAAACATACGAATTTCTTAAGCGAGAAAAAGCCTACTTGCCATATACTGAAGAGGATTTAGAGCAAGATTCCCAAGCGATTAGCAACCTTTTAGCCACGGAATGATTATTGTATCCAACACTTCCCCTATCAACCACTTGATTCTGATTGGGAACATCCACTTGTTACCAGAACTGTTCGGACAAATCACTATTCCTCAGACAGTTTATAGCGAACTATCTGCTCCGGAAGCCCCAAACCTCGTCCGAACCTGGATCGGGACTCCACCTGATTGCAGTCTGTCAGTAACCCAAGAGATGCGATCGTTAATTTGCTCGATCCTGGAGAACGTGCAGCAGAGTTTTGGCTAAAATAGAAGGGCTAAAGGACGACTTAACAGCGGTTAACCAACTTTACGAATATAGGTTGAGAGTAGGAGACTACCGCGTATTGTTTGAAATAGAAGAGGATGTGGTAGTAATTTATCGCATCAAACATCGTAGCAAAGCTTATTCTTGACAAGAGGAATAGAAGATGATCTCACTACATCCAGAGTTTTTAAGCAAGAATGGTAAGAAAGAATTTGCGGTCTTGCCATAGGAGGAATTCATCCGCATAGAAGAGTTGCTTGCAGATATCGAAGACCTTAGAGATCTGCGAGAAGCTAAACAGTCAGAAGCTCAATTGCCAACGGTTACATTAGAAGAGGTAAAGCGGCGGTTAGGACGGTCGTAATGGCCTCTGTGGCCAAAAATCAGGTAGAATAGAATACGGGTGGTAGCGGTACGGCATCAGAAAAGTTTCGGTGGAGATGAAAATGTCAAATAGGCAGTACACCGGTCCCATGCGATTGCACACGGCACGGGGAGGCGATCGGGGGGTGGGCGTAAGGGTGGGCGTGAGGGGTGGGCGTGAGGGGGTGCGATCGATGCGATCGCGAAGCAATTGCTTTTCATCGCTGATGGAATCTTTGCTATAATTAATCGGTATAGCGCCTACCGCCCCTAGATAAGGCTAAGGATTAACAAATGTAGTGAAGAGGAACCCTATGTCTGTGACCGCCAAGAGTAAAAAAACCAAAATCGAGCTGGAAATTAGCTCCGAACGCAAGGAAATGCTGGAAAAAGCAGCCGCCATGACGGAACTGAGCCTCAACGACTATGTGGTTCACTATGCCTTGGTTGCCGCTCAGGAGCATATAGCCTCCCATGGGAAAATGGTTTTAGCCGATCGCGATCGTGAAGTATTTATGGCAGCGCTAGAAAACCCGCCCGAACCCAATGAAGCATTGAAAGCCGCGATCGAAAAGCATCAGGAAAAATACGGAAACTGGTAGCTGGCAATGGAATGGACTTTTGTGGCGATCGATGGCAGCGCCAAAAGGGATAATTTTGACTGCGGGGTTACAGAGCTAAATGACTACCTGAAGAAATACGCTAGGCAAAACCATAACAAAGGAATTGCCAAAACCTTTGTAGCGCTTTCCGCTGATGAAAACCGTGAGGTGATTGGCTATTATTCGGTCAGCATGGACAAGATAGAATTTCAGTCCCTGCCCGAAGGGCACAGGAGAGGATTGCCTCGCTATCCAGTTCCAGCAATGCTGGTAGGGAAACTGGCAGTAGATCGAGGTATGCAAGGGAGAGGACTGGGAAGGGAATTGCTGATGGATTGCTTTCGCAAAGCAATTCGCCTATCATCGGAGGTGGGCATATTTGCGGTGAGAGTTGATGCTGTGAACGAGCAAGCAAAGTTATTTTATCTAAAATACGGGTTTATTCCTTTGGAGAATGGCGGGCTTTCGCTATTTATTCCGATCGCGACGATCGGAAAAGCTCTAGAATCTTTGCCAACCTAAAAAGACAGGTCTATTGGTGGCAGATCCGGAGCCACTACATCTCAATTGTATTGGTGAGGTTGGCTCCCGTTGCAATATACCTGAGGTATGAGTTAGGGGTTAGGGGGGATCCAAGCTTTGTTTGATGCGCCCAATATCGGTTGTAAAGGCACGGCATACCAGAGGTTTCGGTGGAGATGAAAATGTCACGCTCTGCCGTACACCGGTCCCATGCGATCGGGGGCGTGAAGGGGCGGACGGTGTAGTAGAATAAATAAAGAAAAGGGATAGTCAAATATTTCCGGAGAGTCACCAATGACCAAATTACTAGAAGAAGCGATCGCGGCCATGTCTGGGCTACCACCAGAAGAACATTCCGGCGATCGCCATCCTAATTTTAGAATAAATTGCATCAGAAAAGCGGTGGAGTGAAGCCTTTGCCAATTCCGAATCGCAACTCGCGCAACTAGCGGATGAAGCATTAGCAGCATGTTCATCCCACACTACCGATTTATTCAGTCAGAGTTGTTTTAGGGTGGCGGGCGGTTGGCCTTAAAGAAGAAAACTGCATGATTTGGTTTTGGATAGTAGTTCTCGACAGTGGATCGGAGGAGGATTAGAAATTCCAGGAGCTAGTTTTGCCGTTGTACTGGAAGTATTAACGACCACAGGTCCTTGGATCGCCGAGTTGCGAGAACCCAGTGCGCGTATTGGGCACTTAGTTATTGTTAATGGTTTTGATGGTTTGGGTAGAATAGAGATCGCAGACCCTTGGAATCGCACCCAGTAGAAAATGACGAAAGAAGAATTCTTAGAATATTGGACATTGCAAGGTATTTACCTCAGAAAACTATGATAACTCAAGTCTCGAACATTCAACAAGGCAATAATACCGATTCTCTGACAGTCACGATGTCGATCGGGGGATAAGGATCGCCAGTTCACCTTTACTCGCAAGTACGATCGGATCGCAGATCGTACACTGCAAATAATTACCTATGATAGTGATTTTGGGGAAACCTTCAAATTTAATCAACAGATCGTTGCCGAGGCAATGAAGCTAGTGCGGCAGTTTTACGCTGGCAACAGGGTGAAATTACCTCAAGATGTGGGAGATTTTGGCACTCCAGAACATGCTTTGGCATTACAAAAGCCATTCTACTCCAAAACTGAAAAGACATTGCTCATTGGATAAAGCGATCGCACTTTCATCGGGAATGCGATCGGCAATAAACAGCCGGGGCACGGCGACAGTAAAATTTGCAATCAACCGACAATTTTCGGATGCCTTGCTCCTACCGGTGTCTTACAGGGTGATTAAGGCGGAAAAGGGGAGGGGGCGATCGCGTGCAGCGGGCGCTCTCTGACATTCTCAAGCTGCTATTACACCGAACTATGGTTTTTAATTTCGGAATAAAGTTCCCTAGCATATTTATTGCCAAATATCTCCGATTTTACTTTTAAATAATCCACCTCTTGGGAAAGATTAGCACGGAAAAAGAAAGCCGCTTGAGCAATTTCCAATCGATCGATAATTGCTTTCATGCCTTCAATTCTAATAGACTCCATTTTCGGAACAACCAATTTACTCGTGTGTTAATAGCATCATTAGCAAATGTAGTAGGATTTATGACAATCAGATATCCCCGATACCTTTTAATCATGCGATCGTCACAAGTAATAAAATAATCAACCCTCATCTTTTCGGCACAGGCTAAATGCAGGGAGTCCATTCCCTTAATATTTATCGTGGTTTCTATCTCCTCAGCCATGGCTAAAATTTCGACATTCAAAGTTTGCAAAAATATCGCATTTTCTAGCACTTTTTCGATAAATATTCGCTATAAGGATTATTATCAGTTTCAGCCTCTGAGGATACAATAGACACAGTTTGATTGACAATCAATAAGAAGATCAGCTCCATTGACACAGACTCTAGTCATCAAGGCGCTAGGATATAAATAAATCTTCATGTTCGAGTTTCAGCAACTAGGTGATCTGTGTGATAGTATAGCATAACAAATCTCCCATAGCATCCCGGAGCGAAAAGATAAAAGCAGTGGCGGAACTGGCCCACTGCGGGGCCCTGGGTGGGAGGAGGGAAGGCGCTCGGGAGGCGATCGGGCTCGATGATTTGTATGAGCAGTTCAAATAAAGCTATGATAACCCAAGTTGCTACCCATAAAAAATAAATCCTCAGATAGATTTATTGAGAAAAATCGAGGCTAAAATGAAGATGATAGTCTATAGTGGAACTAGAAAAAGGCAGGTGAGAGCTGATTTGGGCATTGTGTTTGTGTAGGTCGCAACTTGAGTTATAATAGGAAAGTCAAGTTTACTCTATGAGGAGAGAAAGTCATGACAGATGACGAAATGAAACAGCTAGTTGCGTCCAACGCACAAGCGATCCAGGGATTGAGGCAAGAAATACAGCTTGTTCAGGAAACAAGTAGAACATTTTTGTGCTAAACTAGAGCTATACTCAATGCAGACCCAATTCAGCT
>JACOMV010000197.1 GCA_014324065.1 Hormoscilla sp. SP12CHS1
ACAGCAATTTTTGGCAAAGATATCCAACATTATGCCATTTTGGAGTAAATCACAAGGCTCTAAAGGCTAATTTTGGCTAGTTTTGGTATTGGGGTTCTGTAGGTAGCAACTTAGGTTAATATAAGTGGAGGCTTTGCGGGTACTTTGGTGCTCCATTGCCTTTTCCATTAGCGATGTTGCGCAAATCCGCTAGCCGATCTATACTTCAATCCAGCGGTGGCGGCGTTACGAAAGACAGCTTGCGCCTCTATTAGAGGCCCTCGGCCCACTTGGGACGGTCGTTGAGTAGAGTTGGCCGTGGTTCGATTCGGTGACGGCGACGGCGAGATCCACCGTCGGAGACAGCCCACATTCGGCAGGTTCGGTCTAGATATAGCGGTTTACAAAACTTAATAGGCCACTGGTTTAGCCGCCTTCGCTGAAATCCTTGTGAGATAAGGCTTTGAAAAAAAACTCCCTTGTGAGGGGATGGGGGTTGACATTCGGGCTAAAATTATTCATAATGTAAGTGGAGGCTTTGCAGTGCGTTGGTGCTGCATTGCCTTTTCCATTAGCCATCTTGCATATCTTCAGGCCGCAAATCGGTAATCACTCCTGTAAAACTCCAAATTACAAAGTTGGGATTATCGCCAACTTCTCGAATAGCACGATATCTCAGCCGACAAACCTGATCGACTAAATTATCAAGTTCATCTCGCTTCGGTTCTGTCATTTCCCCAGTACGAAATCCCCAAGAAACAACATAGGCGATTAGATCGGCAATTTGGACGCCCGTAGTCAAGTCACTGTGGACAAAAAAGGGCTCTGGAATAATCTGACCCGCTTGCTGCCTGCCTTTAGTTGTTCGCTTAAAGTATCGGTCCATTTGTTCAACCAATAGAAGGTTTTTACTTTTTTCAATATCATCAAAAACAATAATACCGGAACAGAGTCCTTAGATATTCTAAGAAATAGAAGAATCGCTCGAAAAGATAGGCATAGTCTTTTCGCAGGTAATCGTTATCAAGGGTAAATGGCGCATTTCGGCTCACTATACTCGCAAAGGCTTTACATCTAAAACGCGAACGAATGTTAAATAATTCACTTACATAAGCAAGTTTTGCTTGAGCCAAAGCAGTGATTTCATATTTGCCAGCAGTAGAACCTTCATCAAGACAACTTTGAGCTAAAACACATCGCTCTGACTCCGGAATAGGTGGCAACTGTCTTGCTTGTCTGTAAACCTTTTTTTTCAGTATTTTTTTACCTTTAAGTTCTTCTTTGCCGCGACTGTAACGCCTACCAAAGTATCTAATCTCTGCTGCTTGAATATCTTGGATCAGATTCCATAAATCACGATCTTCGATAGCCAATACTGCATAGGGTGAGTTGTGCAAATCTGAGCCACTCTCGTCAACACAGAGAAAATATGCCATGTCGATTATAATCTATTTTTGCTTCTCCAAAAATAACATATACTGGCGGGCTTCAAGGGCGATCGCCTCTCATATAACTTACCCAAAAAATAAGGGAAGAGAACCGAAGTTCCCTTCCCGTTATCGCCTTTGAGTTTTCTGCGCAGTACTTGCTGTTGCTTTTTCATCTGCCGCATTCGGGCCGCACCACCTTTACCCTGGGAGTTTCTCCCCTGCCGGCGGGGAGACTCCCATCGCTTCAATTGCATTTTCCTTTTCTCCTAAACAGACAGTGGGCGGAGAGAGACTCGAACTCTCATGACCGAAGTCGCTACATTTTGAGTGTAGTGCGTCTACCAATTTCGCCATCCGCCCTTAGCGTCTGTTTTATCATTATAACCCGAGAAGCTGCGTTGCAACAAATTTTGATAATTTTGCGTGCTCGCCCACCGATCTATCTCTCTTGCCCTTAGCACCGGTAGTGGGTGCGTGAGCTGGGATCTTTGCACTTGCTTGAGTAACTCACCTAGTGAGCTGTCTCCCATCTTATCATAAGCACGGGCTTGCGCCACAAAAGCATCCAAATTTAATTTTGGTGCCAGGTTGGGGGAACCACCGGCAAGCTTCATCAATAGGGACATCACCACTTTTGGGTCTTGGGAGACTAGCATCGCCGAGCGATCGCAGGTAAACTCAGCACAGCGCAACCATTGTCGCAGTTGTTCTTGCAGTTGTTGCGCGATCGCAGCGCCCCAGGTAGGCAACAAGCTGGTACCTAAGACAATTATATTGGCTAGAGTCAAGTATACACCATGATCGCACTTCAGGTGTCCCAATTCATGAGCCATCACCGACTGGAGTTCCGCCGGCGTAACCATCTCCACTAAAGAAGTATGGATTACCATAAAAGGTTGCCGCCCGCGCATGGCAAAAGTATAGGCATTGGGCACCGGATGCTGTCGCAGGTACAGTTGGGGCGGTTCCAGGTCCAGGATCTGACTTGATTCTACCAGCAGTTGATGCATATCTGGCAGTTGTCGATCGCTCACCAGAACACTGGAAGCAATATTTTCCACATAGAAAAACTGTTCCGCCACCGGTCCCAGGATATTTCGCACCAGCATGTCTAAACCCGGCAGCTGCTTCAAGGCATTAGTTGCTGCCAAGTCCAGGGGGTGACGGAAATGGTCTGCTTTCAGACCGGTTAACATGATTTTTTCAATAGACATGGAGGCAACTTCCAAAATGTAATAGTTGAGTTAAGCAACAGGCGGAGGTTTTCCCTCCCCAAATTAGTATAACCTAAGTTGCTACCTATAGAAAATCAAGGTCAAGATCAACCAAAATCATCCCAGATCGCCTTGTAATTTACCCCAAGGCATTTTGGTGGATTCAATTGCCAAAAATGGCTGTTTCGGACGGAGAAATTTTTATAGGTAGCAACTTGAGTTAGTATAGCAGTGGGTGTTCCCTTAATGACATATTCTCGTCGGAGTAGCGAGGGTGCTCCTCGTTACCAGAATACGGGCAAGTATTAATGGCATCGCTGCTGAAGTCGGAGGCAGGCTTGAAATACTTGGGACCAAAGCTATCAGTGCCCGCCACAGTCCCAGCAGCCTTGACAGCAGTGCGGCTGCCGACGATAATAGTAGCGATCGCCCGCGTCCCCTGTACAATTTAATTTGCGATGTCTTTTGTGCGACTACGATGTTTCCCGGGAAACATCGATCTCCCGGGAGACATCGAGTTCCCAGGAGACATCGTTGCCTTATTATTATCACTCTGCACCTGCTGCATAAACTTTCCGACTTCCTGCCAATATTCCTTGTCCATATTATTATCATGTCCTTCAGGAATCAGCAGCAACCTTTTCGGTGCGGGAGCAGTTGCCAATAAACTTTCGCTCATTCTAGCAGGAATTTGAGGATCCCGAGTCCCGTGAATAAATAAAACTGGCATTTTCAGTCCGCTAATTTTTCCGATAGAATCGAATTTCTGTCTCAACAGTAGATCCACTGGAAACAGCCAAAATATACCAAACCGCTTCGTCATGTCCCGCAAGTTTGTAAAGCTGTTGTGGGCAATCAGGGCCCCCGCTTCTGGGTGCCTTACTGCTAGATAGATCGCGATCGCCCCTCCCAGGGAATGACCGTAGATAAAAATCTGCTGGGGTGGGATACCGCGCTTTTGAGTTAAATAATGCCAAGCAACTTCAGCATCTCGATAAACTTGGAATTCATCAGGAAAATCGCCCTCACTCAGACCAAATCCCCGATAATCAATCAGCAGGACAGAAAATACCAACTTGTGAAAAGATTTAGCCTGACTGACGTTCGCTCCAATATTAACAGCATTGTGATGGAGATACAATAAAACTGGTGCCTGCGGTTGAGAAGCTGGAAGCCACCAACCGTGGATCCGTTCGACGTTTCCCTCTGGATCTGACACTGGCAACCAAACATCTTCATAGTCTAGATTATATTTACTCTGCGTCCTTTCTAACACGGGCGATGGCCAGAAGAGGAGGCGCTGCTGTCCCCACCAGAGTAAACCGCCGATCCCCAAGTAGGCGATCGCCAAACCCCTGAGAATAATCAGCCTTTTCTTCAGAGATATAATTCCCATCAGCTAACTGAGTAATCATGTACTACAGTAAAAAATCCTTGTTGGCGATAATCTGCACTCACGGTTTTCGCATAGGGTTTCGTGTAGAAAGTGCCCACCAGAAAAGCCAGATCGCCCAGGACATATTCCTCTTTTGCCAATGGTGCCAGCGAGTGCAGCATTTCTTCCTGTTCTGGTTGGGGATGCACGATAATTCCATAGACAGATGCTTCTTTTTCGCCAGCGTATTCTCGTTCTTTTTCATCTAAATTATCGTCCAACCATGCTAAACGATATAAAATATTGATTAACTATTTTTTTACTGCTGGTTTTCCCATAGCTTGGATGAGGGTATTTGATTCCCTAGCCTCCTGTTTTAATGCTTTGATGAACTTCTCGTGTCCGAGAGCGCCCACCCATGTCGGAGCGCTCGTAGGCGAACGACATGGTGGGCGTCTCTGGACACGACTGCCACAAACCGGAATGACCGGGATCCTTCACCCAAAATCCAATTCCAGTCAATAAGGAAAAGCTAAAGAAGATTATCCCGATTATATTCGTAAACCAGACTCTCAAATCTTGATTCTCAGCGATAACTAAATAATACAGCACAAAGGGGATATTAGTTAAGAGATGCAGCATCATGGAAAAGATCGATATGCTTTCGGCCACCACTGGTTCGTGTTTTCTCTTCCACAATTTATTAATCTTTAGGTACACCATGACAGCATTAATCAATACGGAAATGGATAGCTCGTGTCCGAGAGCGCCCACCCATAGGGTGGGCGTCTCTGGACACGACCAAGACCTTGATAATTTCGGCAAAAATTTTTATGATGGGTGCTCCTCTTCCTTTTGGGCTATTCAACCGTTGTGTACCGCAAGCCCGACAAGTAGCGGTACACAGTTTGGGAACGCCAATTTATTCAGCAAAGCCAGTTAGCTCCTCGGCAGACCACTCGATAGTATCGCCGATTTTTTCTCCCGTGTGATAAGCTGCGAGCAGCACTTCGCTAGTTTTCCCCCAGGCGATCTCCCCTGTAGCATCAATGCCAATAGCTCCCAAATCTCGCTGATTGCGCTTAGCTTCCGTCAGACTGCGCTCAAAGGCCGCCGACAAAGAAAGTCCATCCGTCACCCGGACCACAATTCGGGCCGCCAGACATTCATCAATAATATCTTCGCCAATCCCCGTACAGCTGATCCCTGCTAAAGAAGTAGCATAATTTCCAGCAGGCATGGCTGAATCGCTTACCCTGCCAATGCGCTCAAATCCCTTACCGCCCGTAGAAGTACCAGCTGCAAGGCAACCTCGATCATCTAAAGCTACAACACCGATGGTGCCCGTCCCAGCAGGGGTACTCACCAAATTGGCCATTTTTCTGGGAAAATTATCCTGTCTATCTTGCAACCATTCTTGCAAGCGCTCCTCAGTCAGAGGGTTATAAATTGGCAAGGCCATTTCTCGCACCAGTTCAGCAGCGCCATAATCCGACAGCACCCGATCTGGATAATCTTGCAAAGCTAGAGCCAGTTCAATGGGATTCTGCACCCGCGAGACATTAATTACGCCGCTGAAGGCTTGAGTAGTGCTGTCCATCAAAGAGGCGCTCATGCGGATCTGACCATCCGATTGCAATACCGAACCAGTACCAGCATTAAACCGGGGTTCATCCTCTAGCAGCCGACAGCCCCGCACCACCGCTTCGCAAGCCGTCGCCCCAGCCAACAGCAGGCCATAAACATCTTCTAGCACCTTGTAGAGCGACTGGCGCACAGCATCCACGCCCTGAGCGGAACTAGCACCGCCGTGAATAATTAGCTTTGGTTGTTGTTTGTCGAAAGTCATGTGTTAGTGGTCAGTTGTCAGTTGTCAGTTGTCAGTCAGCCTGCTACATGGTGGGCATGGTACATGGTGGGTACGCCAGGCAAATTTTTGCAGGCAGGTCAGACTTACATTGAGAGCCTCTCATGATAGATTAGCGACCACGAGACACCGTACGTTTACATGTAATTTTAAGCAACTGTACTGGTTGGTGATGATTTTTACCTGATTTAACGCAAAATTAAGGAAATTTCTCACGCAGATACATTATTTTGGAGGCGTTATGGATGTAGAAACTGCATTAGCGGGGGTACGGATAGTTTTGGTAGAGCCATTAGGCCCTCTGAATGTGGGGGCGATCGCCCGGGTGATGAAAAACATGGGACTGCACCAGCTAGTCCTAGTGAATCCCCAGTGCGACATTCTCTCCCCAGAGTCGAGACTTATGGCAGTTCATGCTGTAGATATATTGTCATCCGCCCAGGTTGCCCAGACAATACCAGCAGCTTTACGAGGATGTACTCGCGCGATCGCCACCACAGCCCGATTGCGCTCGACAGATATCCAGCTAGAACATCCCCGCGCCGCCCTGCCCTGGTTACTAGGATCCCCTAGTGCCGTGATTTTTGGACGTGAAGACCGAGGGTTAAGCAATGCCGAACTGAATTACGCTCAGAGATTTGTCTGCATTCCCTCCAGTCCAGCTTACCCATCCCTGAATCTGGCCCAGGCCGTGGCTGTATGCTGTTATGAACTATATCAGGGTGCTCTCGGAAGCAGCAAGGCGTCCGCGATGCCTGAGGGGTTTTTGCGCTCGCGCAGCGGCTGCGCAGCCGCTAGCATCCCGAAGGCATCGAAAGTCAGCCAGAAATGCCAGCAGCCAACCGCAGCTGCGTCTCCTGGGAGCGCCTTAAGCACGTCCCCAGGCAGAGCCGTGGGAACGAGGGAGGAGAGGCAGGCTGCTTCCAGAGAAGTATTAGAAGCATATTATCAACAAATGGAAGCCGTGCTATTAAAAATAGGTTATCTATATCCCCATACAGCGGCGACGCGCATGTCCAAATTTCGCCGCTTATTTAACCGCGCCGATCCCACAGCAGCTGAAGTGGCCATGTTGCGAGGCATTCTCAGACAGGTGACATGGGCAATTGAACATCTGGCAAATGACCAACCGCTGGCGGTGAGCGCAGCCGAACTGCAGGAGAGCTTAGAATAATCTCCGGGCCGTTTTCCCCTCGAACGTGCGAATACGATGTCTCCTATGCATGTGCTCCTAGGGGTCGGGAAACATCTCCCGACTCGGGGACATGGCTTTGCTCCGAGGTAACCCATGGTCCGGGGTATTTGTCACAAGGCCCGCAGGAGTGGGCAACCCAGGGTGTGGTCAAAACCCGTTGGTAAGAGGATCCCCCCCCAGCCCCCCTTGCGTTCCCAGGCATCCCCAGGGAACTCGGGGGGGGCTGTTGCTCCCCCCCCCTTTGGAAGGGGGGGCTGGGGGGATCGCCCGCTACCGACCAGAGGAGAAATTGCTCTACTCTATCAACTACTTAGATTACAAGAGGAGTCGTTGATGGCTCAATTTCAAGGGAAAGGGTGTATTCGCAAACGCCAAGCCGGCAGTAGGGCTATGGGCCAGGTCAATCCTGGCAGTCGCATCAAAAGATCCAGGAGACAGCGCAGACGGCGTCCGCTTCTGCAGATTGCGGCCAGACGGGGAACTCAGCGCGCGAAAGTACGGATGTTGCCCATTGAACAAAGGCAGGGCCAGGGTGCTGCTAGGAATAGAGCAGGTATTCGTAGGGAAGAAGGATCCTCATCGGCGGGCAAGCCCAAACGAATTTTGCGCCCCAACTCAGGGCGGGAAGTAGCCAAAGTTTCACCCCGGGGAAAAACTGCCCGGCTTGGAGGAAAAACTGGGCTCGAAAAAACCATTGCTCTTCGGGAACTCACCCAGCTAGGGAAGCAGTTCCGGGATAAAGCTGCTTTACTCCCAGGTGCTAAACTGCGGGTCAAGGGCAGAAAACCCTCTGTATCCCCTGTGATGTACGTAACTCGGATGCTGATCGCGGGGATCGGCATTAGCGCGATCGCGGGGACAGTGTTATCAGTCTGGGACCCGGCGACACGAGCTCTGCCAGAACTGTCGGAATCGCCTACAAACCAGGTGATACATACCCAACAGATGAGATCCTTTAATGGGCCTCGCGGGTCGGCGAACTTTGTCGCTGCGGGAGTGAATCTCTCTCAAGAAATGCACTCCCTCAGACAAGAGGTGCAAACCCTGGCAGCTGCCAATCCGGAATTGATACCGGGAGTATTTATCCTAGACCTAGATAGGGGTGCCTATGTGGAGGTGAATAGCAGTTCCACTTTTGCCGCTGCTAGTACAATTAAACTGCCGATTCTGGTGGCTTTTTTCCAGGATGTGGATGCTGGCCTGCTGCGCCTAGATGAACAGCTGACACTCCGCCGGGAACATGTGGCGACGGGTTCGGGAAGCATGCAGTATCACCAGTTAGGAACCCAATACTCGGCCTTGGAAGCGGCCAGGATGATGATTACCATCAGCGACAATACAGCTACGAATATGCTGATTGAAGGCTTGGGTGGTATAGATGTTCTCAATCAGCGGTTCAAATCTTGGGGATTGCGGACAACTGTCCTCCGCAACCCGCTGCCGGATCTGGAAGGCACTAATACTACAAATCCCAGGGATTTAGCTTATTTGATGGCCCACATCAATCAAGGGAATTTGACCTCAGGGCGATCGCGCGATCGGATGTTAGAGATCATGGGGCGGACTGAAACTACGCCTTTGCTCAAACCTGGCTTGGGTGAGGGTGCTACTATTGCCTATAAAACTGGTAATATTGGCTCTATGATCGCTGATGTGGGTTTGATCTCATTGCCGAATGGTAAGCGCTACATTGCTGCTGTGATGGTGAATCGTCCCTTTAATGACGATCGCGCGAGAGAGTTGATCGCTCAAATATCCCGTGCGGCCTACCGAATCTTGGCTCAACCGAACGTTCCTCCCAGTTATCTGCCCGATCCTGCTATCCCGGCCCAGATGGATCCCGAGATACTCAAAAACTTGCCCATACAGTCTGTCGAAGCTACTGCTAAGCAAGGCTAAGAGCGCAGCGTGTTCCCAGGGGTCGCCAGTGGGAACTACGCTAAGGTGATAATAATTGCCAAATTTCTTGTAGCAGTGGCTCTAGTCCGATCCGGGCAACAGCTGATATGGGAAAAACTGGGGTTTGGCCGAGGAGCGCCTGTAACTGGGTTGCGATCGCCCCAACATCAAGGGTATCATCTACTGCATCTACTTTATTGAGGGCAATAATTTGCCGACGATCTGCTAGTCCCCTGCCATAGGCTTGCAATTCCTGTTCGATGATATGATAATTAGCGATCGGGTCTTCACTGGTAACATCAATCAAATGTAGCAGAACTCGGGTGCGTTCGATATGTCGAAGAAACTCGTGACCCAAACCCGCACCGGTATGGGCCCCTGCGATCAAGCCCGGAATATCAGCAAACACGGTGCCATCACCTGTGGGTTTGCGCACAACTCCCAAGCTGGGGACTAATGTCGTAAAGGGGTAATCGGCAATTTTAGGCTTAGCAGCAGATATTACGGAAATTAAAGTAGATTTGCCAGCATTAGGGAGACCAATAATTCCGACTTCAGCTAATATTTTTAACTCCAAGCGCAAGCTAAATTCTTCTCCGGGTAACCCGGGTAAAGCATATTCGGGGGCGCGGTTGCGGTTACTGAGAAAATGTTGATTTCCCAGACCTCCTTTGCCTCCGTTAGCAACTACGATCGTCTCGGATTCTGCTATAATATCTCCGATGAAATCATCAGTTTCGGCATTATAGATAGCAGTGCCACAGGGAACTTCCAGAATGCGATCGGCCCCATTAGCACCTGTACAATTCTTCGGTCCGCCGCGCTTGCCATTGTCGGCCTTAAAGATATGCTTGTACTTAAAATCCAGCAAAGTTTGCAAATGTGGAGTCCCAACTAAAACCACATCACCACCTTTGCCACCATTTCCTCCCGACGGTCCTCCAGCAGGAACGTACTTTTCGCGGCGAAAAGCTACTAACCCGTCGCCTCCATCTCCTGCCTTAACCTGAATCTCTACTCGATCGATAAATTGCATGGCAAGTTAATTGTTAATTGTCGTTCGTAGTAAGCACTTTAGTGCTTCCGGGTTCGTAGTAAGCACTTTAGTGCTTCCGGGGTTCGTAGTAAGCACTAAAGTGCTTGCCAGACGCGATTGGCGCCTAGAGAGGGAGTCCAGGAGATTTCACGTTACCAGGGGACCGCCTGGTAACGTTAGTTTGTCCGGCTCCCGCCTCCCGCCTATGGGTAGTGTAAGCTTTATCATATCTTATATCTTGCGGTATTGTCCGCCACGGGTGTAAACCCAGGATCTTGGGAATTTTGAATTGCTGACTGTGACAGAGACTTGATATAATAGAGTAAGTAGCGTGGGTAAAAGAGATGTCTCAATCGGTAGCACCGGCGAAGACAATGACATTTGAGGAATATCGGTTCTACCAGGGAGAACCGGATGTTATCTACGAGCTATTCCGAGGACGTTTGATTGCAATGGCAACACCAACATCATTACATACCAGAATCTGTGATTTTCTCGCCTATATCCTCAAATGTCACTTTGCCAGTCAAGATATCATTACAGCTTGTTCAGGAAACAAGTAGAACATTTTTGTGCTAAACTAGAGCTATACTCAATGCAGACCCAATTCAGCT
>JACOMV010000198.1 GCA_014324065.1 Hormoscilla sp. SP12CHS1
GATGGGAACAAATACGTTTAAGAACTGGTTTACTAAATGCTGTTATTGTACTAATTAAATAGCGAACAAGCTGTAAAAGCCGGGGCTGGGGAATTATCGGTAGGCCCGATCGCCTCTTTGACCATACCAGACGATATTATCCCACTAGCGCAAGTCAGGATACTGGAAATATAGCGACCCACACAAAAAAATTCTACCTTCATAAAAGAATCCCAAAAATGCGATAGGATAGGAAAAATAAGATGAAAATTGGCAATCAAAGTAATTTATTCAAGTAAGTGAATAAATTACTTATGAAGAGGCAGATAAAAGGCGGGTGTAATGCGGATCGTACAGGGGGCGATCAGGTTTTGCTGAAATACTAGCAGTGATTTGGGTCGGGATCGCCCATAATATTTACACAAATGTTTAGGCTCACTATCAGGGTAAGCGGGGTATCAGCGTAAAGCGGGACAGGAATTCCTTAGCGGAGGTTGTATCAAAAAGCACATAGAGAAAGAGCATTGTCTCAAAAAACCCTGCGACAGGTCACAGTCACAGGGTTTGGTATCGTATCCCAAGTCAATCTTTTTGAGGGAACGATGAGTCTCACTATACGAGAACGAGGTCAAAAAGTCTTTAACTGTCTCCAGAAAGAGGGTGCCAAAACCATCAGGGCAATAGCCAAGACTACCGGTCTATCCAAAAGCAGCGTCGGACGCCATCAACAAGCGATTGCCCGTCGTCATCAGCATCCAGAATCGTCCTGGTGGGAGACTCCCGAAGGAGGACACTGGTTAAAGCTATTGGTCTATGGGGTAGTCTATTACTTTGGCATCAAGCAGGGAATCGGAGCTGAAAGTCTTTCGGAATTCTTGAAGGCAAATGCGCTTGGAGCGTCATGTGGGCTGTTCGGCAACTGCCTTGCGCAGCAAGAAGCAAAAAATGAGAGAGGCAATTCTTGCTTACCGAAGAGCCCAAGAAGAGCACTGTCAACCGTCGTCCGGTCAGGGCATCGGCGTGGGAGGAGACGAAACCTTCTTTGACTTGCCCATCTTGGTGCTCATGGAATTGTCCAGCGGCTACATTTTCACGGAGGTCTCCTGCAGCAATCGTACCTACTCGACCTGGGTTGAGCAAATTCAATCGTGGTGAACACAAAAGGGATGGCACTGTCACTTCATGGTCAGTGATGGAGCGAAAGCACTGATTAAACTGGCATTATCACAATTAGGCGCTCCTAGTGTCGCGGACCTGTTTCATTCCCGACGGGCATTAGGCCAACCTTTAGGCAGTGCGATTGGGCGTCAGTTCAGCCAACTGAAAAAACAACACTCCCAACTGAGCGAGCAATTAACCAAAACGAGCCGTTCCGCCAAGCGTGCCGAAATCCAGGGGATACTCGAACAGGTCTTCTTGCAGCAGCAACGCTTGCAAGAAGACCTTCGGACCGATCACCAGAGTCTCCATGCCATTACCCAGACAATTCATCCGTTCAACATCACCACCGGGGACTGGCAACTGTAGCGGGACTTATCAACTTGCTTAAGTTCTCCCCTTGAGCACCTGCACTCCCTAGCGATGCGCTACAACACTAACAAGGCCAAAAGTGCCATTGACGCCTTCGGTCAGCAAATTCCTTCCTTTGCCCAAGGCATTCATGCTTGGTGGCGTTGGGTCAGCCAAGCACTCAATGCCAAAACGGACGATATCAAGTTACAACAGTGGGTGGTCGAACGCTTATTACCCTGGACCTATTGGCATCAACAAGCAGCTCTTACCAAGCATTGCGAACTCAAACTAGCTTATCAGGCGGCAGCCTCCCAAGCCTATGACCGTTTGATTGAGCACCCTCTCACTCAACAACTGGATGCCGTTGCACGCCAACAGTGGGTGAAATGGGCAGACTGGATATGTACAAAATATCAGCGCACATCTTCGGCTGTGGAGGGACGCAATTGGTATTTGTCTCGTCTCCATCATACCTCTCGCGGCTTCTCGGCTAAATCCTTAAGTGTTCTCACCGTCATCCACAATTTTGACCTCAAGCGAGCGGATGGTACCACGGCAGCACAACGGCTCTTTGGATACTCTTTTGAGAACTTATTTGAGTGGGTTGTAGACCATATGGGTGAACTCCCTCGGCCACGACAGTCATCTTTTACACAATCGTCCAATCCCTTACCCAGACTTACTTTCCCGGCTTAAGTTGATACCCGGTAAGCGCAAGAATAAATAAGGGGCATCTATTCTCAACTATCATGATAATGATTGCCATATTATTGCCAATCTTGCACAAAGCGTGAGAATGAGCGTGGCTCCATACCACATTTTGGCACAATTTTTCTTGCGCGGTCGGCACGCAGTCTATTAGATGAGAATCTGGCCCCTATACCAACTTCCGCGATTGTGAAATGACAAGCAAGCGGCCCGATCGCCTATTTGACCATGGCAGACGAGATGAATTCACTGGCGCAAGTCAGTCTACTGGGAATGTAGTCTCCCCGCAAAAAAAATCCGACCTTCACAAAAAAATCACAAAAATGCTATAGGATCGGAAAAATAAGATGCACATTGGTCGGAGGAATAATTTAGTGCAAGTGAATAAATTATTGATATATAGGCAGATATATGTTGCATGTAGGGTGCATTTCATATTTGTAAATCGATAACTCAGGCAAGGAGAGAATAATGGTTTCAGCACCTAGTGTTTTTGCAAAACTGAGATGCCCCCGGCATCTAGGCATCTAGGAAATTGCTGAGAAATGATGCCGAGAAACTCACATTGGGGGGTTGGGACAACCTGATTGTGCATGGCTGCGCCACGCTGCGCGATCGGATTTATCGGCACTTGGCGATGGTCCTGGTTGATTTTGCACGGCATCCGTTCATTTTTATACCGAACTTGGATATTTCCTCGCTGGGGGCTTCTGGCAAATCTGATTCCCCTCGGGTGCGGTCAAAAGTAGTTGATAGAGTAGAGCAATTTTATCCTGTCTCCAGTAGCGGGCGATCCCCCCCAGCCCCCCCTTCCGAAAGCTGTCTCTTACTCACATATTTCTTAACATTTGTCAGGGAGGGGGGAGGGGAGGGGGGGAGTGGGGGGACTATCAATTATTTTGGGTAAATTATGACATATATAATCATATCTAACAACAAAGATGATAGTTTCCCCAATCATTTACCTATGCTTTACTCACATATTTCTTAACATTTCTCTCTGTGGCCACTATGGGGGGTGAAACCCTGATTACTTCCTAAGTCATTCTCAATAAATTCAATAATTTATCAAGAAAGATGTCGGGATTTTTGTCAACTCCGTTGAGGATGCTAAGTCTCAGAATCTTTGTACCATAAGGGTTTTAAGATTGTAAAGAATTATGCGAGTAATGGTAAGCTTCCGAAAGGGGGGGAGCATAGAACCCCCCCCTCGTTCCCAGGCTCCGCCTGGGAACGCAAGGGGGGTTAGGGGGGATCCGGGGGGCTGGGGGGGATCCTCTTACCAACGGGTTTTGACCACACCCATTCCCCTCGAACAGCTATTAAACTAAGCCAGTCCGTTACCGGACCGACTCGTCTTCAGAACCGGACGTGAGATTTTCACCTCATCCGGCTCCTCAGTTTCGTCATCCATGTCATGGATTAGGTCGGAAGTTCGTATAGGTACTAGACCACAATGAGCCGTCCTCGGGGTCTTTTGACTGTGGGTGCTTTGGGTGCTGTTTATGGTCTGAAAAACAAGAAAAACAAAAGCTAACAGGTTAAATAAACCATGAGGCGGCAACTATGGAGTGTTGGCGCTGTCCTTCCCCTCAAACTCTCTGGTAGTTTGAGGGGTTACTGTTGCTGGCTGGCGATCGCCCCCATCCAACCCCTTGACCACGTTCCCAGGCGGTCCCCAGGGAACGTGGGCAGGTCACAGCGAGCAATCAGACAGGTACGTGGTAATATATAATTCAAGTTGCCACCTATAAAAAATTCTACGTCCCAGACAGCCATTTTTGGTAAATTTATCCGTAAAAATGCCATTTTGGGGTAAATCACAAGGCAAGGCAAATTTTGGCTAATTTGGGTTTTGAGGTTCTATAGGTAGCAACTTAGGTTATATAAAATCACATAGATATCAAGAAGTCAAGTATTTGTTATAATTGTCTAAAATTAAGGGGATATGATTTCTGGTATTTACAGCCTCGAAGAACTACAACAGACTATAGCGACCTACCCGGAAAATTGGCGTCCCCTGGTGCTGACTAATGGCTGTTTCGACCTGCTGCATGTCGGACACCTGCGCTACTTACAGGTTGCTAAAGCCCTGGGCCGATCGCTCGTTGTGGGCCTAAATAGCGATCGCTCCGTCCGCCAGTTGAAGCAGCACTGGCCAGGAGAACCGCCGCTGCGGCGTCTGGAGCATGCCGAGTCCTTCAGGACAAGAGCATGCTCCAGACACCGCCCGATCGTCCCGGAAATGCAGCGGGCGGAACTCCTCTGCGGACTAAAACCGGTGGATGCCGTGATCGTTTTTGACACCCTGACAGCGGTATCATTAATTGAAGCACTCAAACCTGACATCTATGCTAAAGGAGGCGACTATACCATTGATACCTTACCGGAAGCACCGGCAGTTACAGCTTGCGGTTGCCGCCTGGAGTTGGTCAAGGTGGAAATTCCCACTTCTACCAGCGCCATTATTAACAAAATCTTAAATTTCAGATAAATTGAGTCGGTCAACAATTATTAATTTTATGAGTGACCAAGCTACCAGTTTAGTATCAAATCCCGACCTCGCACGTCTGGAAACCCAGTTAAGATCTGGTAAGGCAAAGACCCAGCTGCAATCGATTCCCCAACTGGTTGACGCCGGTGCAGATGGAACCCGCCTGTTGATGGAATTTTTGCGCGATCGCCTGCCCGACAGCCAGCCGACTCCCATTGATGGTAAAGTATACCAAACTCTGCTAGCAGCGTCCGACACCCAAGTCAAGGAGTTTCTGCAAGCTGATTTTCCTACTGGAGTCGTGCCCCTGGCGTCCGATCGCGACCTAGACTATACTCAGTTGCAGCAACTGCTGGCTAAACTTGACTGGCAAGCAGCCGATCGCTTGACCAACCAAAAGCTATGTGAATTAGCTGGGGCCGGGGCGGTGCAGAGAAAATGGCTGTATTTTACCGAAGTAGAAAGGTTTCCCATCACTGACTTACAAACTATCAATAGTCTGTGGTTAGTCTACTCTGAAGGCAAGTTTGGTTTTTCCGTGCAGCGAGAACTTTGGCTGTCGGTGGGCAAAAACTGGGACAAACTATGGCCCAAGATTGGCTGGAAGTCCGATAATAATTGGACTAGATATCCCCAGGAATTTACCTGGGATATCACCGCACCCAGAGGACATTTACCTTTATCTAATCAACTGCGAGGCGTGCGGGTGATAGCTTCCCTCCTGACTCACCCCGCTTGGGATACTTAGTTATTGTCGGTGCATTACCCGCGAACGCTGCGCGAAAAATAGCCAAGTCTGTCAAGTCTTCTTTAGTAGCCCTCTAAACCGGTTTCGCAGAAGTTACCGGGTTTGTTAATCTTTCCTTGAGATGGAACCTCAATGTCTCCTGGGTAATACGAATAGTGCTCTCAGGAGACATCGAATGGAAAGCTAAAGGTTTTTGACTAAGCGAAAGCCAATGTGAGTTGTGCCAGTATCGGGGGCTTGAGACTCCCGCGCTGCTGGTCGATAGCGACTACAATAATTCTTGGCGCAGAGGTAAGAGCCACCTTTAATCACGTGCATTGCACCTTCAGTGGGTTTTTTCGGATCGAAACTCTCAGCCCGATCGGGTCCTAGGGGGTTGAGACTGTGACTTTTGCCTGAGTGCCCCACCCGATACCAATCTGAGGTTAATTCCCAAACATTTCCCGTCATGTCATAAAGTCCATAGCCATTGGGGGGAAAGGATTCCACCGGTGCAGGACCTAAATAGCCATCCTCTTTCCTGTTGAAGAAAGGAAAGAGACCTTGCCAGGTATTGGCTTTTTTAGCCGAATAACTTTCTCCCCAACTGAACTCTTTATCTTTCAGGCCACCCCGGGCGGCATATTCCCATTCGGCTTCCGCGGGCAGAGATTTGCCCGCCCACTTGGCATAAGCAACGGCATCATCGTAGGCTATGTGAACCACGGGATAGTTATCTTTGCCGACGATGCTGCTGTCTGGACCATAGGGATGTTGCCAGTTGGCACCGACCACCCAATGCCACCAGCTTAAATAAGCAATCTGTTGTATCCCTTCGTCGGGGGGCTGAAAGACGATGGAACCGGGTTGCAGTTGCTCGTCGGTTAGATCGGGAAATTCGGCTTTCGGCAGGGGGCGTTCGGCGATGGTTTTGTAGCCCGTAGCTTCCACAAATTGCCGGAATTCTGCGTTGGTGACTTCGTGGCGATCGATACAAAAACTATCCACCGTCACATCTCCCGCAGAACTTTCGGAGGGATAGTGAGTATCAGACCCGATGGTAAAAGTCCCTCCCGGAATGAAGACCATGCCTTCGGGACAAGAGGGATCTGAGGAGGCAGAAGAGAGCGGTGCCGCATTCCCAGGGGTAGAGAAACCCAGAAATAGCGATACCGCCAGATAAATCAGGGTAAATTTATGGATTAAATGGGAAACAAAAGTCATGATCCTCAATAGTTTTTGTAGTTTCAGGGGATGTTTAAATGGTCTTCTTGCTGCTGGCATATAATAGCTACATATTCAAGCCTTTTGCGATTTAAAAACTACGATAAAATTATCAATTTGAGTATCATGTAGTTTTAATATTATTCTGAATCTCATGGGTTGTTAACGTCTAATACAAAATTAATGCCAGTTCCTTTAAGAAAATAATGTAAAAATATTTCTGTCCATGTACAAACCAGAATCGATTCTCGGCTAATTTTTGTGCGATTGGATGCCGAAGCGATACCAAGCCTCGACATCCGATCGCGCAGCGCAGCGTAGCGTGCAGCCATTAGAGAATGGCTAGCTGTCTAACTCAACCGTCAGTTATCGAATAACCTCCTGAATGATTTTGTCCCAAAATTCTTGCTGACCCATTTCTTCGTCAGGTTCGGGGGACGAAGGAGACAGCTCGATCGTCACCTTCTCAATGGTGCCGCCTGTAAACTCAAAGGGCGGGTCGTAATCCTTATCGTTGCTAGTGGGAGACATCAAATCAATACCCACATCCTGGGTCTCGATCCCGAACCGCGCCGGAACGGTTTTCTCAATGCGCTTTGAGTCCACCGTATCCTCTCCATTGACATACAGGTTAGCCGTGCCGCCACAGCCAATTCCAGCCTCGCAGGCGTCATTGCCGTCGTAGACAAAGGTAAACTTGACCTCCACCTTACCATCGCCCAGCGGATCCGGGGAAGTAAGAACAGTTCGCTCAGTGTCGAAGTAGTTATATTCGTAGACCAGATGGTGGTCGAGATTGACATAGAGCATATAGCCCCCGGTGATGGCCCTATTGGCCAGAATCACGCCTTGAACTCCATCAGCATCGGTAAGGTTCAGGTCTGCGGTAATCGTATGGGAAACGTTTTTGGTGTTGGGCGCAGAGCTTTCTGGTAGCCGGATGGCCCCTTCGTAAAACTCGAGACCCAAGCCTGGTGGTTGGGTTTCCCTTTGTCGGAAGCAGCAACTCAACTCTGGGAGTTTGAGACAGCTTCCCCCAACCGACAAGGAGCTAAAATCCACAATGCCCTTTTACTCCCTAGAGCGTCGGTCCAGTAGAAGTAGTTGACAAAAAAAAGAAATGTGCATGTGCTAAAATTTGTCGGTTTGTGAGACGA
>JACOMV010000199.1 GCA_014324065.1 Hormoscilla sp. SP12CHS1
AGAACAAGAAAAACAACGTACCCAACTCCTTGCAGAACGGCTGCTTGCTTTGGGTATCGATCCAGATAGTCTGTAAAGAGGTTTTATAGCAGTTCTCAGATTAGTGTGATATGTTGTCGGAGATTGCTGAGGGGGGAGAGATTACTTCGTACCTCGCAACGCTGCGCGACTCTATGAAAGCATAAGTTACTCGCTAGTCTGCTCTCCTCTCCGCCTTCGCTAATGCGCTCAGGCTTCGGGATGCGCTCCCCCCTCGCAATGACAAATAAGCGATTATGCTGTACCACATCAATTTGAGAAACGCTATATTACCTTTCATAACCGGTCCAGAGGTTGAGAGCAACCTCTGGACAGAATAACATTAATGATTGTGTTCTGAAACAAAAAAAATGTTAAATTTTAATTGATTGACCCAATAACGCTAAGTACTATAAAAATAGTGCTAAATTGAGGAGAGATAATTATGAGTGAGAAATCGGCGATCGCCAATCTCATCACGGAGGATGACACTCCTGTATATTTAGCCTCGGGCAAAGAACAAAGATTATTGGTAAGCTCAATTTACAGTTCTCCACCAGACTTTTGTCGCAGCAGCAAATGTAGGTATCTTTCATACAGCATCCCAACGGGCGATCGTGCCAATTGCATTTCGGCCCTCTGACAGCTAGGAGTCCTCGCAAAATCTTAAGGTATTGGCGCGGTTTCTGGCTCGGGAGCGCGATCGCCCCCCTACATATAAATGGTTGTTCTGAACTCCTGCACCCGCTGCCACACTATTTCTGATAAATTGGGACTATCCGCATCAAACCATTCAATCTGCGGATCTGCCCGAAACCAGGTCCGCTGTCGCTTGGCAAATTGCCGCGTGTGCAAGATAGTTAATTCTTTCGCTTCGAGCAACTCAATATCTCCGGCCAGATATTGTTTGATTTCCTGATAACCTAGGGTATCTAACAGGGGCAAATCAGCTCCATATTTCTGACAGAGATATTCTACTTCCTCGACAAACCCAGCCCCTAGCATTTGTTCTGTCCGCTGGGCAATTCTCTGTGTCAGTCTGTCAGCATCTGCATATTCTAAACCAATTTGCAGAATGGGATAGTTGGGCGGATCGGTCCCTTGCTGTTGGGAAATGGAAATTCCAGTGATATAAAATACTTCTAATGCTCGTAATGTCCGCACAGCATCATTGGCGTGAATCTTCCTGGCTGCCCCTGGATCTACTTGTTGCAGCATCCCGTAACATTGCTTTTGCGATAGTTCGGACAACTGCGATCGCAACTCTGTCTGGGGTGCGACTCGGGGAATCTTCATTCCTTGCACTACGGAACGTATGTATAATCCTGTACCTCCCACCAAGAGGGGAATGCACCCTCCTGCTTGGAAATATGCGATCGCCCCTTGGGCCTGCTGCTGGTAATCTGCTAAAGTCAGAGTTTCCCTCGGATCGCAGATATCAATCAGGTAATGGGGCACCAGCAGGCGATCGGCCCTTGTGGGCTTGGCCGTACCAATGTTAAACTCTCGGTACACCTGCCGGGAGTCAGCACTCAGAATTATTGTCTCCAGTCGCTGGGCCAAAG
The DNA here is from genome assembly GCA_014324065.1 of Hormoscilla sp. SP12CHS1. Classification (GTDB taxonomy): domain Bacteria; phylum Cyanobacteriota; class Cyanobacteriia; order Cyanobacteriales; family Desertifilaceae; genus Hormoscilla. The sequence goes on from JACOMV010000199.1 coordinate 1,584, forward strand.
CCAAAGCCAGCCCCGACTTACCGGTAGCCGTGGCCCCACAGATTGTAATCAAACCGTAACCGCCTCCATATGGTGGGTGCATCCCTTAAATAAATTTGCCCCGATCCTGCCCTAAGATTGTCTTAGACCCTTTTATGTTATAATTTATGATATATTTTTCCTGAAATGTAGAAGGGCGACCAAAAGCCCTCAATTGGAGCATATTACATGACCACCAGCTACAGCGCCGAGCAAATTCAAGTGCTCGAAGGTTTAGAACCGGTCAGAAAAAGACCGGGGATGTACATCGGCACTACCGGCCCCAGAGGACTCCATCATCTAGTATACGAGGTAGTTGACAACTCGATCGACGAAGCCCTAGCTGGCCACTGTACCCATATAGAAGTGGATATCAATGCCTCCGGTTCTGTTACCGTCACAGATGATGGCCGGGGTATCCCCACAGACATTCATCCCCGTACTGGCAAGTCGGCATTGGAAACGGTGATGTCCGTACTCCACGCTGGCGGTAAGTTTGGCGGCGGTGGCTACAAGGTTTCCGGAGGATTGCACGGTGTCGGGGTCTCGGTGGTGAATGCCCTGTCTGAATGGTTGGAAGCTACTGTTTGGCGATCGGGCAACATCCATACCCAACGCTTTGAACGGGGCATCTCTATAGGGGAACTAGCTTCCCAACCAGATACAGAAACCCGCACTGGCACTTCCATCTCCTTCATGCCCGATACCCAAATCTTTACTACGGGCATCGAGTTCGATTACGATACCTTGGCCAGGCGCTTGCGGGAGTTGGCCTACTTGAACGCTGGGGTCAAAATTACTTTTACCGATGGCCGCCGAGAAGAACCACGGATCGAAAGCTACCAATACCATGGGGGCATTAAAGAATATATTGCCTACATGAATCGGGAAAAGCAATCCCTGCATGAAGAAATTATCTATATGCAGGGAGAAAAGAATAATGTCCAGATAGAAGTGGCTTTGCAGTGGTGCGTCGATGCCTATACGGATAATTTGCTCGGGTTCGCCAATAATATCCGCACTATTGATGGCGGTACTCACCTGGAGGGGTTGAAGACCGTATTGACGCGCACTATGAATTCGATCGCCCGCAAGCGCAACAAGCTGAAAGAAAATGAATCCAACCTGGGTGGGGAGAATATCCGCGAAGGTTTAACAGGGGTAATTTCTGTCAAGGTGTCCGATCCGGAATTTGAAGGACAGACGAAAACTAAGCTGGGGAATACAGAAGTGCGGGGCATTGTTGATTCCCTCGTGGGAGAAGGTCTCACGGAGTATCTAGAATTTCACCTCCCTGTCGCAGATTCGATCTTAGAGAAGGCAATTCAAGCTTTTAATGCGGCAGAAGCGGCACGACGAGCCCGGGAATTAGTCCGCCGTAAATCCGTCTTAGAATCCTCTACTTTACCAGGAAAATTGGCTGATTGCAGCGAACGAAACCCCGCAGGAACAGAGATATTTCTGGTGGAAGGCGATAGCGCTGGGGGCTGTTTTCATGGAGATACACTTGTATCCTTGGCAGATGGGCGTTCTCTCAGCTTCAAAGAAATTGTTGCCGAACAAGCCCAAGGAAAAGAACATTTTTGCTACACTGTTAGCCGTAGCGGAAAAATCGCGATCGAACGCATCATTAACCCCCGGATGACTAAAGCAAATGCTGAAGTAATCAAGCTGACATTAGATAATGGGGAAACTATGATATGCACTCCAGATCACCCGTTCATGTTGCGGGATTGCAGCTATAAACCAGCGGCATTGCTGACACCAGCAGATTCCCTCATGCCACTCTATCGCCAGTTATCCCGCAAGAATAAAAACGGTACCGTTCCGGAAAAATCGGGAATAGATGGCTACGAAATGGTTTGGAATCCCCATCAGAATCAGTGGATTTATACCGATATGTTGGTGGCAGATTTTTATAACCTCCGGAATAATGTATATCTGTCATCAGATGGCAATCATCGCCATCATGTCGATTATATAAAACGGCTGCCTGCGGAGGAACACTTGGCCTTACATCGCGGGAACCTTGAATTTACCCTGCATCGTCCGGACGTGATAGAAAAAAGCCGCCAAGTTCACATGAGTGAAGAGTTTCGTGCGATGATGAGCGAACGGATGCAGCAACCAGAAACGCGGAAAATTCTCACCGTTCCGGAAAAATCGGAACAGGCTAAGGCCCAGTGGGAAGATGAAGCGTACAAAGCTTATATGCAAGGCAAGTGGCGCGAGTTTTATGAAGGCAATGAAACTTACCGTTACTCTTTGCACGACCGATCGTACCAAGCGCAGTCAGAGTATTGGAGTGATGAAGCAAACCGTATAACTCAAGCCGAACGGGTTCGCAACTATTATGCAAATAATCCCGAAGCAAGGTCCGAAATTTCATCTACTGCCCAGGATTGGCGCTCTCAAAAGACACGGGAACAATGGACGTCAGAATTCCGGGCCCAGCGTCGTGCGGCACTCCATGAAACATATTACCGCAAAACCGCAATGTTAAAAAAACTGTACCGCCAGGAAGGTTATATGGATCTGGAACTGTACGATCGTTATCGTCGCCAAACCCGAGACAAGTGCTCTCCTTTCCGTACTAGCTTTAGCGCTCGTACTCCAGGATGCGCTCTGTTGAAATTCCAGACGTTCTGCGATCGCCTCGTTCCCTGGCGGGAGCCAGGGAACGAGGCAGGGGATGACGTACTAGCGCGTCAAGCAATTCGCAATTACAACCATCGCATTGTGTCCGTCGAACGCCTGGAAGAACGGATGGATGTTTACGACATCGAAGTTCCCCATACTCATAACTTCGCCCTAGCAAGTGGGGTCTTTGTCCATAACAGTGCTAAGCAAGGACGAGACAGGCGTTTTCAGGCTATTCTGCCTCTGCGGGGGAAAATTCTCAATATTGAGAAGACTGATGATGCTAAAATATACAAGAACAACGAAATTCAGTCCATGATTACAGCCCTAGGTTTGGGGATTAAGGGTGAGGAATTCGACCCAGTTAATCTGCGGTATCATCGGATCGTGATCATGACGGACGCTGATGTAGATGGCGCCCACATCCGCACCCTGTTGTTGACCTTTTTCTATCGCTATCAGCGGAATCTTGTAGATCAGGGCTATATCTATATTGCCTGTCCTCCTCTCTATAAGGTGGAACGGGGACGCAATCATTTCTATTGCTATAGCGATCGGGAACTGCAAGAACGCCTTGGTGAGTTGCCCAAGAATGCCAATTATAACATTCAGCGGTTCAAAGGTTTGGGTGAAATGATGCCCCAACAACTGTGGGATACTACTATGAACCCGGACACGAGGACCATGAAACGGGTGGAAATTGAAGATGCTGCTGAAGCTGACCGCATCTTTACCGTGCTGATGGGAGATCGGGTGGCCCCCCGCCGCCAATTCATCGAAACCTACGGACCGAAACTTAATCTGACTGATTTGGATATCTAAGATAGCGTTTCTCTCGTCCCCTGCGCGGGCTATATTATCTCGTTCCCAGGCGGAGCCTGGGAACGGTAGAGAGGATAATCTTCTGTATGTAGCTCTGACTCGAAGCAAGTCAGAGCTATATATCATCGGGAATCCTCGTTGGATACCATCAGAATCAGATGAGCAGAAAACGGCGGAAGGCGATTACGCCGCTTGACCGCCCCGACAACCATCTACCGATGTTCCGCAACTGGTTACGGGCAACCTACCCGGGCAGTTTCCTCGTTGTGTTCGCTTTCCCCGAAGAGTGCAACATGGTAGCCAAGGCGATCGGCTATGAGGTGAAGCCCATACTCAATCGATCGCGATCGATTGGGCTGTATCCTTTACCTTACAAGGGGTTCATCTCATACTCAAAAATACTCAAAACACCAGCTCCCGGCGATCGGGATGTCTCCCCACTAGTCCCTATACGAACTTAAGTTTACAACCTACCTCTAAGACCACTGACTACTGACTACTGACAGCTAAATTATTAATTTTAAATTTCAAGTTGGTAATTTTTTAGGAAGTTGCTAGAATAGAAGCCGATCGCCCATAGCTGATAGTCCTAACTATGTCTCAAACAGTCTGGATAGCCCGACATGCCAACCGAGAAGACTTCGTCAACCCCGGATGGTTCAACGGGGCCGAACGTCCCTACGATCCGCCATTGTCTGCCGATGGTCTAGTGCAAGCACAGCAGCTAGCGCAGCGTCTCAAAGACTCGAGTATCTCTGGGATATTTGCCTCTCCGTTCTTGCGCACCACACAAACCGCACATATAGTAGCAGAAACACTCTCATTACCACTAAAACTGGAGTGGGGGTTGTGTGAATGGCTGAATCCTGATTGGATGGACTCCGATCCTCAAACCCAGTCCCTCGAAGCTTTAGCCGCCCAATTCCCCAGGATTGACATGGGCTATCATTCTAGGATAAAACCAAAATATCCCGAAACTGAACGTGATTGTATGGCAAGGGCCGGAGAAAGTGCCAGACTTTTGGCTGCTGAGTTCACTGGAGATATTCTGCTAGTGGGACACGGGGCCTCTGCCATCGGGATGACAATGGGATTAGTGTCTGGTCTGGCCACCACGGATATCAATGCGACCCTCTGTTGCTTGGTGAAAGTGGTACGTCAGGAGGCAAAATGGTTCATGGAATTGAATGGGGATACTTCCCATTTGACTCAAACTGAATCGGTAATCCAGTTTAACTAAAGGTTAAAGGTTGGTCGAGGGAAAATTGAGCAATTGTAATTGAGCAATTGTTAATTGACAATCGTAGGACAGGCGAGACGCCTGTCCTACGCAAGGAACAAAGGACATGACATTATTACTAGCAGGAGATATCGGCGGTACGAAAACTATCTTGCGACTGGTGAAAGCACCAGCAGATGGGGATGAAGTGCTGCACGAACAGACTTATCCAAGTCAAAATTACCCTGACTTGGTCCCGATCGTCCGGGAGTTTCTGGCGGGGAGGGAAGCAAAGCCCGAAAAAGCTTGTTTCGCGATCGCGGGTCCGGTAGTCAACAACAGGGCTCAGATGACGAACCTGCCGTGGAAGGAACTCGATAATAAAAGCCTGGAAACAGAAATGGAAATTGGCCAGGTGAGTTTGATTAACGATTTTGCCGCGATCGGTTATGGAGTGTTAGGCTTAAAGTCTTCAGATATATACACCCTGCAAGCAGGAGAACTAGACCCAGAAGCCCCGATCGCAGTTATCGGTGCGGGTACGGGTTTGGGAGAAGCATTTTTGGTTAACCAGGGAAGCAACCATCGGATATTTGCCTCAGAAGGCGGTCATGCCGACTTTGCCCCCCGGAATGAATTAGAATTCCAACTGTTGAAATACCTGCGCGAGAAATACGATCTGGGGCGAATTTCCGTGGAACGAGTAGTTTCCGGTCAGGGAATAGTAGCAATATATCAGTTTTTGCGCGATTGCGCTGCGCGCACGCTACGCGATCGGCCCATCTGCCAGGAATCTTCAGAGGTAGGGGATATCATCAGGACTTGGGAACAGGAGATCGGTCGCGAGAAAACCGTAGATCCAGCGGCGACTATTGCCATAGCGGCGACGGCAAAGCGGGATATCCTCAGCGAACGCACCATGCAAATGTTTATCGAAGCCTACGGTGCGGAAGCAGGGAATCTCGCCCTCAAACTCCTCCCCTACTGCGGTTTGTACATCGCAGGAGGCATTGCTGCCAAAAATCACCAGATGCTAGAGTCTGAAGGGTTTATGCAGGCATTTACCGACAAAGGTCGAGTCAGTAATTTACTAGAAAAAGTGCCAGTGCATATAGTATTGAATCAGCAGGTAGGACTGATCGGAGCCGCCATCTGTGCTGCCCAGTTATAATTGGTGAAACTGTCAGCTCTATCGGAGTACTCAAATACAATATTACCCCGAGGCGATCGCGGGTACGGGTTGTGCCATCGTCAAAAAGTTTGTGGATATCCACGGCGGGACGATCGATGTCCGGAGTGAAGAGGGAGATTTTACTGTTAAGCTACCAGGGTCTGCTGATTGAAACTAAAACTAAGAAACCCGGTTTTTTGGAAAAACCGGGTTTCTTGGCTACTGGGGATGATATAATTGAGCGTGTGGGATTCGGGAGCATGTCAGTTTTGTAGGTAAGAGTTCAATGGCTCTCCTGCATTTTTAGCGATCAATGTATCACCGAATACAA